>JBIPMC010000047.1:0-9297 GCA_044369345.1 Terrimicrobiaceae bacterium | reverse complement strand
TTTCTTCTTGGCAGTAGGCATTAATCTCCCCCCTTTCTTTCCGCAAATGCGGTAAAGTTATTGTGAAAAAAATGTGAATAACTCACTTATGTGCGTGAATAAGTTTGGCGCCGAAATGCGTCAACCTTTTTTTTACGATTTTTTTCGAAAATATTTTTGGCGAGGGGATTTTGCGTCAACCGACAGCGAGGATTTTTTTGACCTCTTCGATAATTCCCGCGACTTCCCAAAGCCTGCCGGTGCCCTCGTAGCCGCAGGCAAGCAAACCCTCGCCCGGGCCGATAAACAGGGCTCCGCGCGACTTCAAGCGCGAGACATTTTCTTGTGTGGCGGGGTGGAGCCACATCTTGCCGTTCATCGCCGGCGCGATGACGAGCGGCGCGCATGTGGCGAGTGCGATGGAAGTGAGCGCGTCGTCCGCAATGCCGCATGCGAGTTTGGCGACGAGGTTCGCCGTAGCGGGTGCGATGAGAAGCAGGTCGGCATGGTCCGCGAGCGCAATGTGGCCGGGATGCCAGGATTCTTTCTCATCGAAAATCCCAGTCGTCACCGGATTCCGTGAGAGGGTTTGGAAAGTCATCGGGGCGACAAACTCCGTGGCGGAGCGTGTCATCACGACATTCACCACAAAGCCGTCCTGCGCGAGACGGCTCGTGAGATCGGCGGCTTTGTAACAAGCAATGGAGCCGCCAACGCCTAGCACGATATTTTTTTTGTTCATCAAAATGAAAGTCGGATCCGACGACTCAGGTAGCGCTCGGCGCGCATAATGGCGCGGAATTTTTCGATGTCCTCCTCCATTGCGCCGCTGATGAGCGTGTAGCGGTATTCGCGCCATTTTTCCATTTCCGAGGAGGCGTTGCGCAGGCGCGTGGCGATTTGCTCCTCGCTCTCGGTGCCGCGTTTGCGCAGGCGGCGGTCGAGTTCCTCGAGGCTTGGCGGCATGATGAAAACATCGGCGAGTGCTTCCTGAATGACGGGATCGGGACACTGGCGGATGCTCGCAGCGCCGAGAGTGTCGACATCGAGCAGAACATCGACTCCGCGCGCGAGTTGGAAGACGACGGTGGATTTCAGAGTGCCGTAATGCCGACCGTGGACCTCGGCATGTTCAAGGAAATCGCCAGCCTCAATGTGGGCTTGGAATTTTTCCTCGGTGAGAAAATGGTAGTCCTCGCCATTGATCTCGCCGGGGCGCGGCGAGCGCGTCGTGCACGAGACGGAGTAAATAAAATCGGGCTTGTGGCGAAGCGAGGAGATGAGGGTGGTTTTTCCTGCGCCGGAGGGGGCGGAGATGACGAAAAGGATGCCGGAGCGTTGGATATCGAGGTTACTCAATGTTGGCGAGTTGTTCGCGGATGCGGTCGAGTTCGGATTTCGCCTCGATCACGAGTCGCGCAATGGCGGTGTTCGAGGATTTTGAGCCGATGGTGTTGAATTCGCGGCCAAGTTCCTGGGCGAGGAATTCCAGAGTGCGGCCGACGGGGCCTTTGGCATCCAGTTTGTCGCGGAACTGCGCGATGTGGCTGGCGGCGCGCTCCAATTCCTCGGTGATGTCGCAACGCTCGGCGAAAAACGCAACTTCCGAGGCCAGTCGGGAGTCGTCTGTTTGCAACGAAATGCCCGCGCGCTCGATGCGTTTGTGGAGAGCCTCGCGATGGGCCTCGGCGACGCGACCGGCGTGGGGCGTGATTTTTTTGGCGAGGGATTCGAGTTTATCGGCGCTGCGGAGGAGGGCTTTCTTCAGCGTGGCGCCCTCGCGATTGCGGGTGGATTCCAGGCCGCAAAGCGCCTCCTCGAGGGCCTTCATCACAGGTTCACGGGCGTCGTCGCCGCCTGGCTCCGCAGAGCGAACCACGCCGGGCGCGCTCAAGACATCGGTCAGCGTGACCCCGCCATCAAGACCGAGTTTTTTTTGCAAGCGCCGGGCTTGATCGACAAAGGCTGCGGCCCGTTTTTCATCGAAAAAATTCTTCGTTTCGGCATCCGCGCGCTCGAGATGGAGGTTCACTTGCACTCGGCCCCGCGAAATCCTCTCCAGGACTTTTTCTCGCACGGAGGGCTCGAGCCAAGTGGCGTCGCGGTCTGCATGGAACACGACCTCGGCGGTCTTGCGGTTGACTGAATGGCATTCGACCACGGTGGCCCAGACTTTCGTCCTAGCCTCTCCCCGCCCGTGTCCGGTCATACTTGTCATGCGCGACTATGTATCCGCCGACGGCTTGAAGTGTCGAGACGAAGCGCGGGAGGATATTCGTTCTTGAAGTTCTCGCGTCTGCCAACGAGATTACTCCTTTGATATCGGGCCGTGGCTCAGCTTGGTAGAGCGCTTGAATGGGGTTCAAGAGGTCGAGAGTTCGAATCTCTCCGGCCCGATTTTCGGCCCGCTCGGGTCAAGAAAGTTTCATCCGAATCTGCGAGCGCAGGATTAGGTAGAGGACGAAAAACAGGAAAAGCGTCGAGGCGATCAGGACGCCGGTGTTGAACCAAAGAATTCCCGCTCGGAGGCCGAGGTATTCCTTTACAGGGCCGAAGAACACATTCAGGTGGCGGTTTTCACGGTAGTCGCTTTGCTCCATCTCGGCTTTTGAAATGAGGTCGGTGACTTTTTGGTTCACATATAACTGCTCGGCGCTGAGGCCGGAGCCGAGATTGTCGAATTTCTCAGGATTGAAGGGGGCACCGTCGATGACCTTGTCGATGCGCCGGAAGGCACGGGTGATCTGGTCGGTACTGGAAGCCTCGAGGCCGGAGAGAACGGCGAGGGCCTCTTTCAAGGCATCCAGCCTGTCGGCTTGGTCGGGGGCGAGTTTTTTCGCCCGGACGATCTCGTTGATGAGGGATTGGATTTTTTCTTGGCGGGCGGTGAGGGGATTGAGCTTCGCCTGAGCGTAGACGAGCGCCTCGTAGGACCAGCGTGTGGGCATGATCTCGCAGATGGGTGGAACTTGCAGGTCGCTGCGCAGCGGCATCGCGGTCTCAGGGTGGCGGTTGGCCCATTGCTGGAGCGCATGGATGAAGTCGAGGTTGCGGTTCATCTCCTCGTATTTGATCAGAGCGCCGCTGAGAATGATCTGCGGGATCAGAACAACCGGGATAATCAAGATGCCGGTTTTGCTTTGGGCGACGAGGGAGGAAATGACTAGGCCGATCGCAGCGCCGTTGGCAGCCGTGAGAAACATCGCCGTGAAGACGATCCAGAATCCATCGCGCAGGGAGAGAAATGCGTTTCCGATGAGGGTGAAAAGCGCGCACTGGATGATGGCGAAGAAAGCGAGCGTGAGAACCTTTGCCGCGACATAAAAGCCAAGGTTCACATGGAGATTCCGCTCTCGCATGAGCACAGCGCGGTCGTGGATGATGTCGTCCACGCTATTTGTGAGGCCGAGGAACATCGCCACGACGAGTGCGAGAAACAGGTAGGTCGGAATGTGGAAGGCCGAGGCAAAATCGTAGACCGCGCTCTCCGAGTAGCGCAGGACCATGCCGGTGAGGACGGCCAGCAGAGGAGCCTCGAGGATCGTGGTGAGGAGGTTGGCGCGGTTGCGAAGTTTGCTGAGGAATGCCCTCCGGAGCAGCACACCGAACTGGCGGAATTGCTCGCCCACGCGGAGGCGCTCGCCTTTGCGGGATTCTGGCAAAGCCTCCTGCGGTTGAGGCACCGACTCGCGCGGCGTGGCAGGCTGGCGGACTTCCTTAATCAAACGGTAGGCCTCGTATTTGTCACGCCAGTAGTCGGGGGAGAAGCGGCGAGCGGGGATGAGTTGGCCGCGGTTGTTTTCCTCGAGAATGATGTCGCCACCGAGGTCGCGCAGGGGAGTTTCCAACACATCGAAAATAAACTCCGGTCTGGTCGTGCCACAGGCCTCGCAACCGCTAGGTGAGGATTTGCCGGACTGTCGGCTTTCCTCCGTCGCGAAGTATTGGAGCGTCTCAAGCGGGGTTCCGAAAAAGACGAGCTTGCCCCCCCGGTCGAGCACGATCGCTTTGTGGAACATCTGGAAAATTCGCGAGGTCGGCTGGTGGATCGTCACGAGCACGATCTTGTTGTGCGACATGTCGCGGATGATCTCCATGATGTGCTCGGAGTCCTTCGAGCTGAGACCGCTGGTCGGCTCGTCAAAGAGATAAATGTCGGCCGAGCTCACCATATCAAGGCCGATATTGAGCCGCTTGCGCTCGCCGCCGCTGAGGATTTTCTGGGCGGTGGAACCCACAACCGAGGCGCGGCGCTCGTTCAACCCGAGTTCGGCGAGTTTGCCATCGATTCGGCGAATCCGCTCGCGACGGCCGAGGTGCGGGGCGCGGATGGCGGCGGCGAAGTCGAGGTTTTCCTCGATCGTAAGATGTTCGTCGAACGCATCGTATTGCGGGATGTATGTGACATATTTCCGCAGCGCGCCATGGTGGGAATAAAGCGAGAGGTCGTTGAAAAGAACCTCGCCGCGTGCGGGCTGGAATTGGCCGGAAAGGGCTCGCAGCAGGGTGCTTTTGCCGCAACCGCTGGCACCCATCACACAAACCATCTCCCCGCGCTGGACCGTAAAGGAGACGCCGTCGATGGCCGCAGAGCCGTTCGGGAATTTGCACTCGAGGTTCTGCGCCTTGAGAGTTCGCACGAGATTTTTCTCCTCTTCGATCAGGCGCTCGGAAAAGTCACAACGCAAGACCTGTCCGGCATCCACGCGGATCGTGTCGCCATCCACCAGAGGTGCGGAATTCCTCACAGGAACTCCGCGCACGAGGATCGGGCGGTCGGTGCGCAGAACCTCAACCGAGCCTTGTCTGCGCTCGTAGTCGCAGTTGATTTTAAGAAGCACATCGCCGCCCGGGCCCGGGGATAAAAGAATGTCGTCCTCCTCCAGCAGGCCGGGGTTGTTGGAGACGAGGTATTCGCTTTTCGAGGCCTTGAGGGCGAAGCGGCCGCCGTAGGACCGCGCGCGCAGGCGGAGGTAATCGAGGTCGAGTTCGCTGTCGTTGTGGAAGACGATCTTGTCCTCGAGCGTGGCCGTGACCTCTCGCCCTTCGGAAAGCCTTACTCCGCGCAGAACCGCATCGACATCGCGGAGGGCCTTCACGCGCACGCGGAGGCCAAATGCCACCTGCAGGCAGGAGTCGCGCGTCCGGTCCTTGCCGAGGCTCACTTCGTCATCTTCATCCACCGCCACGAAAATCTCGGGCAGGGTGACATTTTTCTTCGCGTTGAAATAAAAAACGAGGTCGGCGTAGGTGAGCACGACATCATCGGCGAGCACGCGCTGGCCTTGATAGAGCCGGGCGAAACTCCCCGGTTCGAGCGCTCGGCCTTGCACGATCAGGTGGCGGCCACTGAGGTTTTTGACGATCACGAGATCGCCATAGCGGTAGGCGTGGAGGCGTTCCTCGGCCGTGAAGCCCGGCAGCACCACATCCGAGGCCTCCTCGTGGCCGAAGCTCACCATCTCGAGCGGCGAGGCGCCGGAGCTGTAGATTGAGCTGTCGGATTTCTCGTCGGCGTTGAGTTGATAAACGATGTCGATCGCCTGCGTGGCCATGCCGAGGCGCGACATGAAGGCGTAGTAGGCCACGACCGCTTCGTTTTTTAATCCCGCGCGGGAGATGAGGTCGTAGAGCTGAACTCCAAGAAGAATCTTCCGCTCATCGCTCAACTGCCCTGAGAGCTTTTGGGCCATCGCGTCGAGATCCTGGCGCTGGTTCAGCGCGCGCTGAAAAAGATCGCGGAGTTCCGAATAAACCGCATCGGGGTAGTCGTAGCGCAGAAAGCCGAGGCTGGAATCGATCTCCTCCTCGATCAGTTCGCCGTCCACTTGCGAAAATGCCGCGAGAACTTGGATGAGCGTCGGCAAAAGGTTCGGCCCCTCCGTGACAGTGCGTGGCTTCCGTTGGATGCGGCGGATCGCATGGCGGAGCAGTGTTTGGCCTCGGGCTGCGAAGCGCAATGCGGCCTCAAGACGGGCTTGAATCCCGCCCGTCGCGCGAGGAGAGGTGTCGGAGTCCACAGGCGCGTGAACCTATCCCCGCCCGCCTGGCAATGCAATCCACACCCGATCCAGCGCCAAGAATGGCATTGCCGAGCAGCGGGTTTTTCAAAAGAGTGTTGTCTTGATTCCATGAGCAACGTCACCACAGAAGCCAAGCCCCTCAGCGCGAACGAACCACTCAAAGCCGCATCGTACCACCTCCGCGGCCGCATCGCCGAGGAACTCGCCGACACCTCCACGGGCGCGATCTCGGACGACTCCGGCCAGCTCACGAAGTTCCACGGACTCTACCTGCAGGACGACCGCGACCTTCGCGTGGCCCTCAAGAAAGCCGGCAAGGAAAAAGCCTTTTCGTTCATGCTCCGCGTGCGGCTCCCCGGCGGCAAGGCCACCCCGCTCCAGTGGCTCGTGCTGAACAAACTCGCGGGCGATGTTTCCTCCCCCTCGCTGCGCCTCACCACGCGCCAGACCTTCCAATTTCACGGCGTCCTCAAGGGCAATGTCAAAAAGCTCGTTAAAGGCATGCACCAAGTCCTTCTCGATTCCATCGCGGCCTGTGGCGATGTGAACCGCAATGTCATGGCGCCGCCAAATCCTGAGCGCAGCGCCGCTGCCCAGCAGGTGTATGACGACGCGAAGGCCTGGAGCGAATACGCCCTGCCGAAAACCCGCGCCTACCACGAGATCTATCTCGACGAGGAACTTGTCGCCGGTGGCGAGCCCGAACGCGAACCGATGTATGGCGACACCTACCTGCCGCGCAAATTCAAGACCGGCTTCGTCCTTCCGCCCTCGAACGATGTGGACATCTACTCCCAAGATCTTGGCTTCATCGCGATCGTCGAAGGCGGCAAGCTCGTTGGCTATAATGTCACCGTCGGCGGCGGGCTAGGCATGAGCCATGGAAACGCCGAGACCTTCCCGCGCTTGGCCGACACTCTCGGCTTCATCATGCCCGATTTGGTCAACAAAGTCGGCGAAGCCGTGCTCACGACGCAGCGTGATTTCGGCGACCGCACGAACCGCAAGCATGCGCGTTTGAAATACACGATCCAGGATCGTGGCATCGAGTGGTTCAAGGGCGAGGTCGAGAAACGCTCGGGCGTTTCCTTCGCGCCGGCGCATCCTGTTCATTTCACCACCATCCAGGATCCGTTCGGCTGGCACGAATGCGCGGATGGGAACTGGTTCTACGGCCTCCACATCCTCAGCGGCCGCATTGTTGACCGTGAGGGATGGCCGATGAAAACCGCCCTCCGCGAAATCGCCGAGTTCCACACTGGCGACTTCCGCCTTACGCCATCCCAAAATCTCAGCATCAGCGGCGTCACTCCCGAGATGAAGTCACGCATTGAGGCCATCCTCGCCAAGCACGGCCTCGACAAGGAAAACGAACGCTCCGGCCTCCGCCTGAATGCCCTCTCGTGCGTGGCCCTGCCCACCTGCGGGCTCGCCCTCGCCGAGAGCGAGCGCGCCCTGCCCGAGGTTCTGGAAAAGTTTGAAGCCGTGCTCGATGAAAACGGCCTTCGTCACGATGCCATCAGCATTCGCATCACCGGATGCCCGAACGGCTGCGCGCGCCCCTACCTCGGGGAGATCGGGCTCGTCGGCAAGGCCCCGAACAAATACGCTCTCTACCTCGGCGCCTGCTACGAAGGCACCCGGCTCAACCGCCTTTTCTCGCCTAGCACCACGATCGATGGCGCCGTCGAAATGCTCCGCCCAATCTTCAAGCGCTATGCCAAAGAGCGCAAAGATGGCGAACGCTTCGGCGACTTCTGCGATCGCGCCATCCTGCCGGCGGATGCTACATTTCACAGCGTCGGCACTCCTGCGGCTGCGTGAATTTTTCCGCTATGAAACCCCTCTTGATCGCCCTGCTTTTCGCAGCTGCCACCAGCCAACTCCACGCCCGTGGCGGGGGAGGAGGAGGCTTTAGCGAAGGTTTTCGTGGGGGGGGATTTGGAAATGGCTTCCGCATGGAGGAACCGCGCTTTGATGAGGACGATCGCGACGATGTGAACATCCAGCGCGAGGGCCGTAATGACTTCGAGGTGCAGGACGACAAGGGCTCGGCCGATGTCCGTGTGCGCCCGGACGGCTACGACGAGTCGAATGTGAATGTTCACACCTCGAACGGAAAAGATTACGACACAAAAGTCGTCGGTCCCGATGGCTACCGCCGTGGATACATCTATCAAAACGGCGGCTATGTCGCGGTGAACTGCGATCCCTTCGTCCCTTATTTCGCACCCTTTGGTCCGTGGTTCGGATGGTCGGTGGTTACGCAGCCCGTGTATTTGGACTACCCCGTCTACGCCACCTACCCAGTCGAGACCGCCGTGCAAATCGCGCTCCAGAAAGTCGGCCTCTACAACGGCCCGATCGATGGCCAAGTCTCCTCCTGCCGTGGCGCCATCGAAGTCTACCAGCAACAAAACGGCCTCGCCGTCACGGGAACCATCAACCTCGAACTCCTCCAAACCCTAGGCATCCAGGCGAATAGAAATAACTAATTCGGGCGGCTGAGAGTTTTTTTGATAGGGGCGGCTACGCCGCAAAAATGGGACGGCGGAGGCGAGCCCAGCGCGTTTGCGAAAGTGCGTCAACTCGCTCGCATCGCATGACAGGCCCCACGGCATCTCCCTCTCTCCGCAGAAATCCTGCGCGTAGGGGTTTTCTCTCCAAAACACCACGACCTCTTCGTCGCTGAGGTTCCTCAGGCTCTTGAGCATCAGCAGTCCCACCAGACGCGAATAGGCAAGGCGGGCCTCCCTTCCGAGCAGTAAAGAGGCCGGAACTCTTTTTCAAAAACGCTCCAGTCCATTGCCCGCGCCAGACGGAAAAGCGTATTGCGGGGATCGAGTTGGTGTTCCCAGATCGGGCAGCAGAAAGGAGATTTGGGCTTTGTCGGTGGGGCTGGGTTGGATGGTTGCGGATTGCAGGGTTTTTGTGGATACGGGCAGGTTTTGCCTGCAAACCAACACAGCAAGAATCGTGCCCAGCACATTAACCATAAACGGGCTGAGTCGTTTTTAAGGGCCGACTAACTATTGCCTAGTATTTACCTTACAAAATAAGCGAAAGAACTATTTTGAAGTTCATGAGTCGCCCATGCACCCCGATCAAGCTATCCGACCCCGAAAAATCTGAACTCGAAAAACTCATCCGCGCTCCTCGCGCGGAACGACGCCATGCCGACCGGGCTCGGATCGTTCTGGAAGCGGCTTGTGGCAAAAGCAATCTTGAGATCGCCGCCATGATGCGAACTCGTCCGGCCACCGTGAGTAAATGGCGGGTGAGATTCGATAGCGAA
>JBIPMC010000364.1:0-2758 GCA_044369345.1 Terrimicrobiaceae bacterium | reverse complement strand
AGGTTAAAACCTCGTTACAGGGTGTGTGTGCTGTCTTTTGTGTTGTGTATTGATGTATCGTCAGGTTGATTGATATGTTGTTTGTCGATGATGTCTGTTGCGTTTGACTCGCGGAGTCGGGCGAGATGTGTGCAAAGCTGAGCTTCGACGAGGCTGATGCAGTGTCTATCATCTCGTCTCGTCGTTGTCGATCGACGACGTAATACAGATTATTCATCTACCGAGATTATCATTTTATTAATGTTGTTTTTATCGACCGAATCTATCATTCGTCGATGATATGATTGCTGCTTTTGTCTTCGATTGTAATCAACCAAACACAGCGCAGATGTATTTCTCTGTTGATGTTATTGTTTCTGTGATGCTTTTCGATGCGAGGCGAGAGCTTGTGCTGGCGATTGCTATCATCCAAACATATAATCAGAGATGCATCGTGTTGTTCAGTACCAATTGTCCTGTTTATTTATTAACCGGCATCGCGATGTGGTTGCGATGATTTCACCACATGGTTGATATATTATGAATAATCCTCGTCCCATCGAACAGCGTATTGTCGTTATGACATTGGTATTAAAACACCACGGATCCAATGTGAGACCTGGTTATTAATCAACACCTCGCGAGTTCTTTTGTGTTGCCTGATTTGATTGTGAAGGTATTAAAATGGATCAATCACAAAACAATACCTTTGATCGTGAGTTGTTTTGTCTATCACTGAATATGATTTAAATGTGAATGTATTACAACGGATCGGTTACAAAATAATACCGTTGAATCCGCGTTGAGGGTATTACGATGTATCGATTTCGAAATGATACCACTGAATCGGTGTTGAAGGTATTACAACGGATCCATTACAAAACAATACCTCTCGAATCTATGTATTCATATGATGACACACAAATACGAATGGATTGCGAGCTGTCTATTTATTAGTGAGTGTGAATCGAAAAAGAAGGTATGATATTGGATCGATTCCAAAACAATACCATCCGAATATGTGTTTTTCTTCAATGACATGTGCATATAAATGGATGATATATGAGGTACCATATCAGATTGATTCTGTTCTCATACTCCGTATACCATCCATCTATAACTTTCTCTGAATTACTCACCGATCATTTGAGTTACTCACTGATCATCTGCCTTGTTATTGACATAACTACATAGGAAATACACAGCGGCGCAATAAATACAATGACTAAACAAACGAAGAAGGTGTCATCTCGTTACGCAGGTATGTCTCAGGAAATACACGTGTGTTGTGTATCCAATGCGAATTCAGACTCGATTCTACCCACTACGACACAGGTAATACTAACACTAAGAAAACCAACAAGCCAAAAGGTCGGTCTTTCATTATAAATATCATTGCTATATGACAAGGCGATATATTCTGACGTTATCAATTTATATCACAGATAAAAATAAAGGGAATTCAGTTACAAAACGCCAGACTGAGGATCCAATCTCTACTCCCAAGCGTTCCAGTCGTAAAATTAACGAATCAACAACACCACAATCAAACACATCAACACTGTCAACAAAATCAACAACATCCAGTGGTACAACTGCTTCGTTAGGAAAGAATGTGGCCCGAGGTTTGAATTTAAAAGATTCCGATGAGGAAAGCAAAGAGAGTGTTTATTACAAACCCATTGAGCAAATCAACTTTTTCGATAAACCTGAACTCCGTAAACATGCCGTCGAAATGTACCCAGAACGCCATACGGAAATAATGAGTGCGGGACCATCTGCTCTTGTTGATATAGTTCTTCGTCCTTATGAGACCAAATCTCTTAAAGGCCTACTGGCTTTCTGGAAAGCCAAGTATTCATTCGCTAACCTAGGCTGCATCGAGGATCATGAAAACAAATCAAAGAACCAGTTAATCAAGGAGTTCACCGCAGCAATCGGAAAAGTAACAGTTTGTCGTACGGAACAACAGTAAGTGTGATCTTGATCAACAATTTTATCGATATCATCCAAATCCTTTCGGATCTGAATTTACATGAGCTGATCACTCACTTTCTATTTTACAGGAGATGGGGAGAACTTAAAGAAGAGCATCGCGGGGTTGGTTCCAAAGTAGTGCATATCAAGAAAGAGCCAGGAGTCCCAGATGACAAAAAAATCAAAGGAACATCGAGCAGCGATGCTCTTGTAATCGACTCAGGAGATGACTCGGGAGAAAGCACCTCTGGTTCGGAGGCTGAGAATGAAGACGAAGAGAATCCAAATGATGACGAAGAAGAAGAATCAGACGAGGAAGAAGAAAGCGGAGAAGACGAGAACGAGGACGAATCAGATGAGGAGGTAGATTCAAACAAAAAGGAGGTGGATTATAACGAAAGTCATGACTTTTTTTACAACCAGTTCGACAAAATATATGATCAGGGTGGGTGGTTTGAAGAAGGTATGATCACAGGTATTCAATCGGATTGATAACGTTGTAATACTTACAATATTCTACCGATGTGCAATGTTCCCCAGGTGAATTTGCAGAACCTGAAAACAACAGCGAAGAGAAAAAGAAGAAGAAGAAGAAGAACAAGGCGGTGCTTCCGTCGAATGGTGAGTTCATTTTTTTTGTTTATCAACCCGAGACACGGTATCCCCTACAATGACACTGTATGTGAATCAATGACTGAGCAACGCTACACGACAATTCTATACAGAAACTGCTTCGAGGAGGGGCAATTTGAGGTCTAATGAATTGGGTCTTGTCAATGTTGATCATGGGAATGACGAAAAA
>JBIPMC010000390.1:0-2762 GCA_044369345.1 Terrimicrobiaceae bacterium | reverse complement strand
CTCACGCATTCCCCGTGCCGACCCTAGAGCCAGTATTTAAGCCATTCGCCAGGCGATTCGCCTTGGCGATCGGTTCTTTTTTTCTCTCCAAAAATTCGCTTCCCCACGCGCGCACGGGAACTTGGCCTTGGGTCAATAAATTTTTTTCCACGCATCCCATCCCCCTCTCCAGCCTTCGCCAAAAGCCCCCCTCATTTTTCGTAGCTGCCCACCTATGAAAACCCCGCGCCTTCCAATCTTCTCCTTGGCTTCATTCCAAGTGATCGTTGCCTTGTCATGTATTGCTTCTGCGAATGCCCAGAACATGACGCTCAATGCGACGCTGAGCGGAGCATCCGGGAACAATTCCGCCGCAATTTCAACTGGCACGGGGCTTACGATCGACCTCGGCATTGGCGTGAATTACATCATTGTGGGCGGTGGCGGTGGTGGTGGCGGCGGAGCGAATGGAAATGGATTCGGTGGCGGTGGTGGTGGTGGCGGCGGTAATGTCGCTACCGGAATCTTCGCTGTGGGCTCTCAAGCCTATTCTCTCACAGTCGGCGGTGGCGGCGCGGGCGGCGCGGGCTCGTCTGCTTCAACCGCGCAGTCCGGCACGGCGGGGGGCAATAGTTCAGTCTTCGGCATCACCGCACTTGGCGGCGGTGGTGGCGGACCAGGATCGAACGCGGGTGGTCAAATTGCCCTGGGCGGTGACGGTGGCGGGTCGGGTCGCACGGCCAGCGGCGTCTTCACCGCGACCACTGGAGGAAATAATGACTGGGACGGTGCCGGTGGCGGTGCCGGTGCGAACGGGAATGGCGCCAACGGCACGGACCTTCCTGGCGCCGGCGGCATTGGCGGCATTGGCGGAAACGGTGTCACCAGCAGCATCACGAGCAGCACCTACGGCGGCGGTGGCGGTGGCGGCGGAAGTTGGAAGGGTTCGGGATCGTCGCAGAGTGACGGCGGTGGTGGTCTCGGTGGCTCAGGTGGCGGTGGTGCCGGTGCTCAGTTGCCTAGCACAGTCGCTGCCAGCGGCACCAACGGCCTCGGCGGCGGCGGCGGTGGCGGTGGCAGAACCAATGGTTCCGCATCGACTGATGGGGCCAGCGGTGGCTCCGGCACCGTGATCATCTCGTATGCGACCCCGGCCTCGACAATTGCCACAGGCGGCACGGTGACCACATCCGGCACCAGCACGATCCACACCTTCGCCTCCGGGGCCACCACTGGCACCACATCTTCCATCACATTCAGTTTCGACCCCAGCCTTCTGAGTGCGGATGTGTCGGGAGTCATTTCCGGAAATGGGGCCCTCACCTATACAGGTGTCGGCACGCTCTCGCTCAGCAATGCCGCCAACACCTACACCGGCGCCACCTCGATAAACTCCGGCACGCTGGCCATCAATGGCTCCGGTCTGCTCGGCAGTGGCAGTTATGACGGCAACATCGCGAACAGCGGCACTTTCCTCTACAACGGCACAAGTTCCCAAACCCTCGCCGGCGTGATCTCTGGCGCTGGCGTCCTCACGAAGAACGCTAGCGGCACGCTCACCCTCTCCGGCGCGAACACCTACAACGGCTCCACCACGGTCAACTCCGGCACGCTCTCTGTGACTGGCACCACTTCCTCCAGCGCCCTCACGATCAACAGCGGCGGCAACCTCACCGGCACCGGCACAGTAGGTGCCGTCACACTCAATACCGCCGGCATGATCGGCGCGGGCACCGGCACCACCACCGTCGGCAAGCTCAACGGCACCTCGCTCACGATTGGAGCCGGCACTGGCTACGCTTTCACCATTGGTTCCGCAGCTGGCACGACGGCTGGCACGGACTTCGACCAGATCGCCCTGAGCGGGGCGCTGACTCTCAACAACACCTCCGCCAGCAAATTCACAGTTTACCTCTACGGCTCGGCCTCGGGTTGGAGCGGAGCCAGCACCTACACCTGGGATATCATTACCGCAGGCAGCCTCACCGGTTTCTCCGCCGGCAACTTCACCACGGATTTCACAAATTTCGGTATCGCTGCCGGCCTCCGTTCCGGCAACTGGACCTTCTCGAACCCCACGGCGGGAAATATCCGCCTCACCTACACGGGATCGGGTGCCTCTGGCACCTCCGTGTGGTCCGGCGGCACCGGAAACTGGGATGCCGGCTTCTCCCCCGCCGTGAGCGAAGGCTTCAACATCACCTACAACGGCACCGCCGGCGGCACCTCCACAAACAACATTTCCTCCAGCACACTCGGCGCGGTCGGCAATATCACCTTCTCCTCCGGGGCAGGCGCCTACATCTTGGCGGCCAATTCGGGTTCGGCGGGCGTCAACGCCTCGACCGCCCTTTCCGTCACCGGCGATATCATCAACAATTCCTCAAACACCCAGACAATCAACACAGCCCTCGGCATCGGCTCTGTTCGCACGGTGAATGCCGCCTCCGGCAACATCGCGATCGGCGGGGCGGTGACCGGCACCGGCGGTCTTACCAAAAACGGGTCGAACACGCTCACCCTCTCGGGGGCCAACACCTACACTGGCGCCACCATGGTGAATGCCGGCACGCTGAACCTCACGGGAAACCTTGCCAACACAGCGATCACGGTCTCTGGTTCCAGCGTCTTGACTCAAGGCGCGGCCAGCGTGATCAGTGGCACCTCCTCGCTCACGCACAACAGCACGGCGACCAGCACCCTCGCGGGCGTGAATACCTACACCGGCGCAACGACCATCAACGCCGGCACGCTGAACCTCACCGGCAACCTCAGCGGCGGGA
>JBIPMC010000442.1:0-2765 GCA_044369345.1 Terrimicrobiaceae bacterium | reverse complement strand
GAAGCCATTGCGGGCATCAAAGAGAGCAGTGCCAAAGCCAGTCTCCGGTTCGTACCGGGAGAACGTGGCATCCTCAGCGGCCCCGGGGTCAGTCCCGGGGGCGAGCACACCCTCGGCGCGGATGCGACTCCGCAGGGTTGCATCACTGGACGGGTCACCGTCATCCTCCTCCTCCGAGGCGCTGTCCTCGGTCCAACCCGCCGACTGCGGCCAGATGGCCCGAACGGCGTGGAGGTTGGCCTCGATCCCCGATCGCAGGCCCGCACAGAGCTGGGTATTCCCGCAGGCGGTGGTTGCCGCGCTCTTGGTCTGCATGTGACTGCAATCTGACCAGAGGCGCATCCAGACCTCGCCCACCCCGAGCGGCCGAACGCCAGGACATTTGTCCAGGGCGACGGTCCGAACCGTGTTCACAGCACGGTAGGCGGCGTAGGGGGGCGAGCCGTTGCTCAGCCAAACGACCCAGTCCGCCATTACCCCTCGGAGCCTCTCGGAATGCACACCGTGGCGAAGAAGCCAGCGCTTGAGCATCTCGGCCTCAACACCGCACGGCCCGGCGCTGCCAGAGAGACGTGCCGCTGCCTTCGCAACACACTCTTCGAAGCAGTACACCGGCATGGTGTCCAGCAGGTCGTCGGCATCGTGGTAGGCATCGAAATCCTCCTCCGACGGCACGACACAGGCCGGGTGTTTATCCCGAAGCACGTCGATGACCGGCCGGCCGGATTTGGAATCCAAATCGTTCGGGCGATAAGGACCCCCGGCGCCGCGATCGGTCACCATCCGGACGGCCGCACGGACCTTGCCGCCGAGCACCATGGCGTCGTATCGGCGTGCGAGAGAGGTGGCGTCGTCCTGTCGTCGGACTTCCACTCTCCTCCCACCTCCACTGGAGTCGAGGTACGCTTCCTCGACACCCTTCACCAGGGCGACATACCGTCCCGCGTCCCAGGCGTCGAGCCGATTCCATACGATCGGCTTGACGTCGTGGAATCGAGTGATCCCACGGACGCGGCGGAGGATGGCCGCCTGGAACACCAACGGCCGCTCCGAGTTCCAGCGGCGCTGAATGACTCCGGCCCAGAGGTCGGTCAGCGTCGTCAGGAAGCGGTGAGCACATCGGCCGTTGGGGAGGTCGTACAGTGGGAGGGAGCAAGAGGCGACACGGTTGTAAAGCCGCTGCCACTTTGCGTCTTCGTTGACACCGATCCCACCATCGAGGTGGGTGCCATCGTTCAGATGGATGGTGTCGCCGAAGACCCCGAGGAGCCGTCGATCAGCAGCAGAGATCCGCTGCAGACGAGGGTCAGCTTCGCGAAGCTCCTCCTCCGTGAAGGTGCGGGGCACGAAGAGCCCGAGTGCGCCTTGCACGTCACCGTCGGCGGGAGCTATGTTACCCACCACCGCTGCACCGGCCGCTGCGGGAGGTGCGTCACTCGGTGCGACGTCAAGAACTCCGGCGGCCCCTCCAACCACCCCCGCCGTACCAGCCGCGGTACCGCCAGCGGCATTCAGATAGGGGTTGGCGACGATTGGTGCCGTCGCCGCCAGGATGGCTGCCGGGACGATCGTCCCGGAACGTCCAATCCGGCAGGTATCACCGGCACAGCCGTCCGTGCAGACAGCCGGGCCGGTGCTGGCCGCCAAGGCCACCACCGGTGCCGCAGTTCGGAGAGCTGGGCGTGGAGGCAGGGGGCCGAGGGCGCGCTGGGCAACTCCCTCGGTGGTCCCCCCCGCCCGAGAGGCATCGAGGGAGTTGCCGACGGCAACTCCGTCAACGCCCCCACGAGCTTCGTCAGCATCCACTGGCGGTGCAGCCTCAGCTGCCGGGGGAGAGCTCACCTGTGGAGCTGTCCCCCCACCCCCCGCTGCGGCAATTCGCCGCCCTCGCCCCGCATGCCTTCCGTTGAAGAGTGGGTAGAGTCCGGTTGATTGCAGCGTTGGGGTGCCGTTGGCTCCGAGCAAACCCATGTTTGCTGTGCCAACGGCGCCCTCCGTCAGGCGGTGTCTGTCAGCCGCAGGGCTGATATCCAACGCGACCGGCGAAGGGGCATCGGCCCCGTCAACCGAGCCAATCGGTCCGACAGCCGAAGCCGGTGGACGGATCCATCCCTCGGCCGAAAAACCGACGGGGCGGTCGCCCGACGCGCCGACGCAGACAGGAGCTGCTGCGGCGGCAACGACGACGTCCGGGCTCATCCCCGTGACATCATCGTCCCCTGGCATCGCCGCCGGGGTGGCATCCCCGACGGCCGAACCGATCGGCCCGCCGTGGGATGCCAATGGGCGGACAGCCCCCTCGGCCAGAAGGCCAAGGGGGCGATCGCCCGACGCGCCGTCGCAGACAGGAGCTGCGTCGGCGGCAACGATGACGTCGGGGCCCATCCCCATGACGTCGTCGTCCCCCGGCACCGCCGCCGAGGTGGCATCCCTGACGGCCGAGCCGATCGGCCCGCCATGGGATGCCAATGGGCAGACGGCCCCCGCGGCCGAAAGGCCAAGGGGGCGGTCGCCCGACGCGCCGTCACAGACAGAAGCTGCGTCGGCGACAACGACGACGTCGGGGCCCGTCCCCGGGACATCGTCGTCCCCCGGCACCGCCGCTGAGGTGGCATCCCCAACGACCGAAACGATCGGCTCGCCGTGGGACGCCAATGGGCGAGCTGCCCTCTCGGCCGAAAGGCCAAGGGGGCGATCGCCCGACGCGCCGATGCAAACAGGAGCTGCGTCGGCAACAACGATGACGTCGGGGCCCATCACCGGGA
>JBIPMC010000384.1:0-2769 GCA_044369345.1 Terrimicrobiaceae bacterium | reverse complement strand
ACGCTTGGCGGCCGGTACACCACCATGCAGGTAGAACATGGGGCAATTCAGCTGCTCGCGCAGGTGCTTTTCCAGCTGGCCGCCAATTTCCGCGAACTGGGTAAAGACCAGCGCACTTTCCCGCTCGCCGATGACATCGCCCAGCATGTCGCACAGTCGCTCCAGTTTGGGCGAGCGGTCGCCGCTGAACGCACTGCCGTCGTGCAAAAACTGCGAGGGGTGGTTGCAGATCTGTTTCAACCGGGTCAGGGTCGACAGGATCAGGCCCTGGCGGTTGATGCCGTCAGCCACGCCCAGCTGCAATTCGACGTCTCTCACCACGGCTTCGTACAGTGAAGCCTGTTCCTGGCTCAGATTGCAGAACTGGCGATTTTCCAGCTTGTCCGGCAGATCGCGGATGATCTCGGGATCGGTCTTGACCCGGCGCAGCACAAAGGGCTCGATCAGGCGCTTGAGGACCTCGGCGCGGGCGGGGTCATTGTCACGCTGTATGGGCAGCTCATAACGCTGGCGAAATTGCGACTGCTTGCCGAGATAGCCGGGATTCAGAAAATTGAAGATGGACCAGAGATCCAGCAGCCGGTTTTCCACCGGGGTTCCCGTGAGCGCCAGCCGGTGATCCGCGCTGAGCTTCAGCACCGCCTTGCTTTGGGCGGAGATGGGATTCTTGATGTTTTGCGCCTCATCCAGCACCACCCGCCGCCAGTGGATGGGGGACAGCAATTTCTCGTCACGGCGGGCCAGCGCGTAGGAGGTGATGACGACGTCGTAGTCGAGGCAGGCCCGTCTGAACTCGGCTGCATCGCGCACCCGCACCGTGCCGTGGTGAATAAATGCCTTGATGGCGGGAGCGAAGCGTTCGATTTCCTTTTTCCAGTTGCCGATGACCGAGGTCGGGGCGACCAGTAAGGTCGGCGGCAGGGCGTTGCCGTTTGCCCGCTCCTGCACCAGCCGGGCCAGCACCTGTATGGTTTTGCCCAGCCCCATGTCATCGGCCAGACAGCCATTCAGACCCAGACTTTCAAGAAAGGCCAGCCAGGCCAGTCCCCGCTTCTGGTAATCACGCAACTGGGCGACCAGACCCTTCGGGTCCTCGGCCGGTTCAAGCTGGCTATGGTCGCGGAGCTTGCCCAGCATTTCAGCCAGCGCATGACGCGGCTCAATCTCGAAGAAGCTGGCATCCTCGGCCGATTTCCGCATCAGCTCGGGCAGGCTCATGTCGTCATCTTCGTTGCGGTGCCGGCGCCAGAACTCCAGCATTTCCCGCATCTTTTCGCGGTCGAGCGCCAGCCAGCGGCCTCTGAAGCGTACCAGGGGTGTCTTGCTCTCGACCAGATGCGCCCACTCCGACTCATCCAGTGTCTCTTCGCCCAGCGCGAGGTCATAGCGGTAGCTGATGAGATTCTGCAGATCCATGGCGTTGCGACGGTTGGCACCGGAAGGGGATGGCCCACCGGCCTGAAGCCGGATCTTGGCGCGGCGGCGGCCCTGTGGCGTCCACCAGGAGGGTACCAGCACCGTAAAGCCGGCGTCCTCCAGCACCCAGGCATCTTCCTGCAGAAAGGCGAAGGCTTCATCCAGGGTAAGGTCTATGCCCGAGGGCTCGAGCTCATCCAGGCCTGCCCACAGGGGGGCGTAGATGCGGGCAGCCTGCCCCAGCGCCAGCAACAGGTTCTGATCAAAACCCTGACCGCAAAGCGCTGCGAAACTCTGCTGAGCACCCGTCGCCAGCGTCCAGTAGTGCGCGAGGGTAATCTGCATGGAGGGGTCCTTGCGGGGCGCGACCAGCATATCGAGTCGCCAGGGATCAGATTCCGTCGTCGCTTCCTGCAACTGAAACAGCAAGGTAAAGCCGGCTTCACCCCGGCGACCCGCCAGCTTCCGACGCCACGCCAGCCAGTCGTGGTAAAGCGCCAAACCCTCACCGCTGCGAAAGGGCTGACGGGTTTGCAGTTCCTGACGGGCCGCATCGACCAGGGTGTCGCGGAAACGCCGCTCAATCTTGACCGAAGACGAGCCATGGCTGACAACCCGCTGCACCAGTACCTCGGCGCAGTGCCTGAGCAGGCTCGATTTTTCAAACAGCTGACGGCCTGCCGCCGCACAGGCTTCCGGCATCAGGGCAATGGCATCACGGATCAGCTGCTCATAGTCATCGGACACGATTTCCCAGCCCGCATGCAGTTCATAGCCGACCGTCGCAGACTGCCGGTAAATCAGTGCCGGCACATAACGGTCGCGCAGAATGACGGCTTTCAGCGACTGGGTGAAGAAATGCCAGAACAGCAGGTCGCTGCCCGGCCGCGTGTCCGGCCCCTGACAGAAGGCCATGAAGCGCAGTTCACCCAGTTGGGCAATGGGCCGCACCTGCCGATAGGCATCCACCTCCCATACCTGCAGCGGGGCAGGCGGCGGAACCTCGTCGCCACCCTGATCACATTCAGGTCCGGCCAGCGGCACACCCTCAAGTGTCGGCAACAGGACAGATTGCGGGTTGAAATTGAAGCGCCGCTCGTAGGCAGAAATGGACAGCCCCAGGCTGTTTTCAAGGAATTCGATCAGGTCGGCCTTCTGGAGCTGACGCGGATGCCGGTGCTCACCCTTGACGGCCTGTGGCGAGGCCTCTTCGATCCACAGCCAGAAATCGCCGCCCTGGATGAATGCATCGGTGGTCTCGGGTATCCATGAGCAATGCAAGACTTTCATGTCGCGAGTATCAAGCGCCAGCAAATCCCGCTATTGTAGCCGCATTACAGCGGGTGCGGCTTT
>JBIPMC010000314.1:0-2771 GCA_044369345.1 Terrimicrobiaceae bacterium | reverse complement strand
CTCGGAAATGCTTTTTGGAAAATATCCCGCCTGCCTGAGTTGCGCCACGGCGTCGTTTTGGGATCCTGCATCAAGAACCCCAGAGGATTCCTGGCCGCGGGCATCAAGGGCAATGTAGTTGTAGCGAGGCATAGAGGGAGGCTGAAATTCGTCGGATATTTAGTGTCCTTACCGCATCGTTGTCGAGCTGTGAATCCTCACTCACCGACGAAGGGATTGCTCCTGCGCTCTTGGCCGACAGTTGTCTGCGGACCGTGACCTGGTAGGACGATGGTCTCTGGTTGGAGTGTGAAAATCTTCTTTCTAATCCCATCGAACAAAAGAGGCCCGTCGCCTCCCGGCAAATCCCACCGCCCCACTCCCTCGCGGAAGAGCACATCGCCGCCGACAAGAGTTTTCAGTTCGGGAAAATAAAAACACAGGCTTCCCGGGCAATGACCGGGCACATGCAACGCTGTCATCTCGAATCCCCCCACACCGCTCACAGGCCCCTCCTCAATCAGCAAATCATCTGCGACCGGAGCAAACTCGATATCGAATCCGTGTTTTTTAAAAAACGAACCGTCCCCAACCATCACTGAGGTGTGAGGGTGAAAACCCACCCGGCATCCGTGGCGGCGCTGGATTTTCGCCGCGTCCATCACATGATCAAAGTGCCCGTGCGTGAGAAGCAGCCAATCGATTTTGTGATTTGAAAAATAGGCGTCGGCTCCCTGCGGAGCATCGAAGAGCAGATTGCCAGCAGGCGTTTCGAGGAAGTAGGCGTTGGTGTCGAGAGGGCCGCCTGTGAAGACTTTGAACTTATCCATGATTGTTTGGGTCGAATGACGAAAACGCGGAGATTTGATTTTTATCCGAGTCTCTGCAAGATTTTCGGCCCAATCATGAGGCAACCATCAAAATCCGCCATCCTGGCGGTGATAGCCATAGCGGCGCTGTGGCTGAATCCGGTTTTCGCCGGCAAGATCAACCCTGAAGACGAAGGCCGCATCGCACTCGCCGTGGCCAACTGGCTGCAGCAAGCCCACTACAGCCGCGAAAAGCTCGATGACGCGATGTCCGCCAAGCTCCTTGCGACCTACCTCGAGTTGCTCGACTACAACAAACTCTACCTTACGAAGGAGGATGTGAACGAGTTCACGGAAAAATACGGCAGCCACTTGGATGACATGATTCTCCGTGGCGATCTGAGCGCCTCCCGCGAAATTTTCGACCGTTTCCTCGCCCGAGTCGAAAGCCGCGTGGAATCAAACAAAAAGCTCGCCGAGCAAAAGCACGACTTCCAAGGCAACGCCACCGTGGAACTCAACCGTCAGAAATCCCCCTGGCCAAAAAACCTCGCCGAGGCTGACCGAATCTGGCGCGACCGCGTGGAGGCCGAACTATTGCAGGAGGAACTCAGCGAACTCAAACTCCGCACTCCGCAAGAAACCATTACCCGCCGCTACGACCAGTTTCTCAAAAATGTGAAGGAGATGGAGGGCGAGGATGTCATCAGCACATTCCTGAAAGCTCTTGCCCAGAGCTACGACCCCCACTCCGATTACATGAGTCCAAGTGAAATGGAGAATTTCCAGATTTCCATGAAACTCTCGCTCGTCGGCATCGGCGCCGTGCTTCGTTCGGAGGACGGGTATGTCAAAATCATGGAACTTGTCCCAGGCGGCCCGGCCGACAAGGACGGACGCCTTAAAGTCGGCGACCGAATCATCGCCGTCGCGCAAGGCAACAAGGAATTTGAGGATGTCGTGGACATGAAACTCGACAAGGTCGTCGAAAAAATTCGCGGCGAGAAAAACACCCCCGTCCGCCTGCAGGTCATCCCCGGCGATGCCGATGATCCTTCCAACCGCTCGGTGGTCGAGATCACCCGAGACAAGGTGGAACTCAAAGACCAGGAGGCGAAAGCCGAGCTTTTGGATGTCAAAGATCATGACGGCAAAGTCTCGCGCATCGGTTGGATCACCCTGCCTTCGTTCTACGCGAACATGAGCGGCAGCGGGGAACCCAAGAGCACCACCACCGATGTCGCCACGCTGCTCGAGCGGTTGAAAAAAGAAAACATCGAGGGCCTTGTGATCGACCTGCGCCGCGACGGTGGCGGTTCACTCGAGGAGGCCATCAACCTCTCCGGCCTGTTTATCGAAAGCGGCCCCGTGGTTTTGGCCAAGGATCCGAGTGGCAACATCACCAAGAACATCGATAAAAACCCGACCGTCGCCTACACTGGCCCCCTCGTGGTTGTGATGAACCGGCTCAGCGCCTCGGCGAGCGAGATTTTCGCCGCCGCGATGCAGGACTACGGTCGAGCGGTCATCGTCGGTGACGAGCGAAGCTTTGGAAAAGGCACCGTTCAGACCGTGCAAGATCTCGACCGCTCAATCGCATTGCCGTTTTTTTCCGAAAAACGCCCACCCGCTGGCGCAATCAAACTCACCATCCAGAAATTTTACCGCGTGAGCGGCGGGTCCACCCAACTCAACGGCGTCGAGTCGGACATTGTTCTTCCTTCCCGCACGGACAGCCCCAAAATCGGCGAAGGCGCGCTGAAAAACCCGCTCGGCTACGACGAAGTCGCGCCAGTTACCTTCAAGCCCAGTCCGAACGCCGGGGAACTGTTTTTGAAGGAACTCCGCGAGCGCTCGGCCCGTCGTATTGCCGCCGATCCCGAGTTTCTTTATGTGAGCGAGGACATGCAGCGCTTCCGCGAGCGTTTGGAACAAAACTCCATCAGCAACAACAAAGAGGCCCGCAAAAAGGAACTCGACGAC
>JBIPMC010000313.1:0-2772 GCA_044369345.1 Terrimicrobiaceae bacterium | reverse complement strand
CGACGGGCGGATCGCAGGGCTCGAAGGGGCGGTGAGCGAGCGCGACGGGCGGATCGTAGGGCTCGAAGGGGCGGTGAACGAGCGCGACGGGCGGATCGCAGGGCTCGAAGGGGCGGTGAACGAGCGCGACGGGCGGATCGCAGGGCTCGAGGAAGTGGTAAGCGATTTTGAATCTGAACGATCGACTCTCGAGGCTCGCCTTTCGATGATTTCTTCCGAGCATTCGGCACTCGTTTTGGAACGCGACGAATTGGCCGCCGAGTGCGATTCACTCGCTGGCTGCGTCTCGAGTCTGGAAGTCAATGTGCAGGAACGATTCGAGGAACTTGCCAAACTGGCTAAAATGCATATCGCTACAGCCGACGATCGGAATGCCCTGCAGTCCAAATTTGGGGCGCTGCAAGCGGAACGAGACCTGCTGGCGACCGAGCGGACAAGCCTCGAGGCTCGCCTCTCGACGCTCTCTTCAGAGCACTCGACACTCGTTGCGGAATGTGATGAATTGGCCGCCGTGCGCGCAGCTCTTACCAACCGCGTTACAAGTCTGGAAGCTGATTTGCAGGATAGATTTGAAGAACTCGCTCTTCTTGGCAAAAGACTCTTGGAGGTCGAAGCCGAGGGCGACAGCCGAGTTGCTGCCATCCAAGCGTGCATGGATTCCATGGCATCCCGTTTCACTTGGAAACTTGGTGCGCCCGCCCGTTTTATTTGGGATAAGACCCGCAATACAGTCCTCAAAATTTATCGCTTGCCCACGGCTTGGCAAATTCTCCGCATGCACCGCAGCAGCGGTCTTTTCAATCACGAGTGGTATTTCCGCCAAAACCCGGATGTCAAGGCCACGACAGCCCGTCCATTCCTCCACTTTGCATTCCATGGCGTATTCGAAGGGCGTTCTCCCAACTCCTCATACAACGAAGCCGCCTATCTTAGGCATACGCCTTCCGCTCAATCCAGCGGTTTGAAGCCCCTCCTCCACTACACCCTCAAGGGCTGGAAAGCGAAATGAGCAAAACCACGAATGTCCACCAATGAACTTGAATAAAAACGCCCCTCCACTCGTTTTCGAGGGAAGATCAGAAACTAACTGCCGAAAAGGTATTATACTCGCAGGTGGTTCCGGTTCCCGTCTTCATCCACTCACTCTCGCCGTCAGCAAGCAACTCATGCCGGTTTATGACAAGCCGATGGTCTATTATCCGATCTCGGTGTTGATGCTCTCGGGCATTCGGGAAATTTTGATCATCTCCACGCCACATGATTTGCCAGCTTTCGAGCGGCTATTGGGCGATGGATCACAATTTGGTGTGTCTTTTTCCTATGCGGAGCAGCCTTCGCCGGATGGGCTTGCACAAGCTTTTTTGATTGGAGCGGATTTCCTCTCTGGCGCTCCAGCCGCACTCGTGCTGGGGGACAATCTTTTTTATGGTCATGACTTCACGGAGACTTTGGCGGCAGCGAACGCTGCACTCGAAGAGGCAACGGTCTTTGGCTACGAGGTGGCCGATCCGGAGGCTTACGGAGTCGTGGAGTTTGATGCCAATGGACTTGCCGTGAGCTTAGAAGAAAAGCCGGCCAATCCACGCAGCCACTTTGCCGTGCCGGGGCTTTATTTCTACAGCGGAGATGTCGTAGAACGCGCTCGAAGCCTAAAGCCCTCACCCAGAGGCGAACTGGAGATCACCGACCTGAATCGCCTCTATCTCCATGATGGTCGCCTGCGCGTTCAGAAGCTCGGCCGAGGCACAGCTTGGCTTGATACCGGTACGCACGATTCCCTTGTGGATGCTGCCGAGTTCGTGCGGGTCATCCAGCACCGCCAAGGCCTTCGTATCGCTTGCCTTGAGGAAATCGGTTTCCAAATGGGTTTCCTCAACCGGGATGGCTTCGAAAAATCCATCACCCGTCTCGGCAAATCCAGCTATGGAAATTATCTTCGGACGGTCTTGGATCGAGCTGCAAAATGATTGGAAAGTTCCTTCTTTCCGTTTTTGAATTCGTTTTCATTCATGTGATTTGTGGTTCCAAAATATGAAAAAAATCGCTACCAAAATTCATGATGCCTGGCTTTTGAAGCCCAAAGTCTTCGGCGATGCTCGGGGTTTCTTCATGGAGACATGGAATCGCCAGACCTTCCGCGACATCGGACTGGATTTCGAGTTCGTGCAAGATAATCACAGCCGCTCGGCCAAGCATGTGCTCAGAGGCCTCCATTACCAATCCGGAGATGCCGCCCAAGGCAAACTCGTATGGGTCACTTGCGGCACCGTTTTTGATGTCCTTGTGGATCTCCGAAAAAGCTCGCCCACCTATGGAGTGTGGGACGGATATGTGCTCAATACCGAAACGCATGATCGCCTTTGGGTCCCCCCAGGCTGCGCCCATGGATTCCTTGTCCTCAGCGATATCGCCGACTTCCACTACAAGGTCACCTCAGCCTACCGACCCGACATGGAACGCGCCGTGGTCTGGAATGATCCCGACCTTGCAATCGACTGGCCAATCGAAATCGGCCTCGGGCCACTCGTGTCTGCCAAAGACGCCACAGCCGCCACCTTCACAGCCTGCGAAAAATATAATTGACATCGCTTTTTAATCATGAATCGAACGCAGATTTCAATTACCTGAAATTCTGTATAAAGAGGTTCAACGAGTGGCTGCGACTCAAGAATGGAGCATCGCCGAAGTGATTCGCCGGGGTGCGGAATCTGTGGTTCGAGCCTACCCGGCACTCAAGCAAAAACCGGAAGAGGCCTTTAAATTTCCCACTCC
>JBIPMC010000312.1:0-2776 GCA_044369345.1 Terrimicrobiaceae bacterium | reverse complement strand
ACCATCCGGCTCGTGAATTTCGAAGTCCCGCGCTACGAGGGCACCGACAAACCCTCGAACTTCATCGCCACCGTGGAATTCAAGGAAGACGGCACGGGCCTCACCAAAACCGGCACCGCCCGCATGAACCACCCCGCGAGCTTCCCTGGCACGCTGTTCGCGAATTTCACCGGCATCAACTACAAGTTCTCTCAAGCCGAGTGGAACCCACGCGACCTCGGCGAGACCACGCTCCAGGTGCTCTATGATCCCGGCTGGCTGTTGAAATGGATCGGCTCGCTCGGCATCTGCATCGGCATCGCCATCATGTTCTACGGAAAACCAAAAACGAAAAACGCATGAAAAACCTCGCCCTGCTCGCCACCCTGCTTTTCGTCCTCGCCGCCCCCGCGCGCGCCCTCGACCTCTCAAAGCTCGAAGCCGTTCCGATCCAGGAAGGCGGCCGCAAAAAGCCATTCCTCGTTTTCGCCGAGGAATCCCTCCTCGGGATGACCGGCAAAGCGAGCTACAAAAAAGGCGACCAAAAGCTCCCCGCGCTCCTCGTCGTCAGCTCGCTCTGGCTCTCGCCGATTGGCTGGGAAAACGAACCGCTCATCCTGATTGGAAACAAAAAATTTAAAGAGTCGATCGGTCTTGATCCTGCCAAAAAACTTTTCTCCTACCGCGAACTCGCCGCCAGTGACGGTCTCCGCGCCGTGCTTGAAAATGTCTCCGCCCTCCGTGCCAAAAATCCCAAGGCCCAACTCGATGCCAACGAGCGCGAGGCCTCGAATATCGGCATGCGCCTCGCCCTTTTCGAAGGCATCATCAGCAGCCAACTCATCACCCTCCTTCCGACCGGCGCTGCCGCCTGGAGTCCCCTCGGCAAAGACGACCCCGCCCTGGCCAAACTGCGCGAGGGTTTCACCAAGTCCGACCAAAAAACCTTCGACGAAGGCGTCGCACTCCTCCTTTCCGAGCAATCCCGCGAAGAGGCCCGTTTCCAAGCCGATCCTCAAAAGATCGCCATCGAGCTGACCTATCAAAAACTCCACCCCGCGCGCTGGGCGTGGATTCTTTATCTACTAGCCGGCATCACGCTCCTCGCCATCCCCGGCCGCGCTGGCTACGGACTCGGCTGGGTTTTCGCCGTTGCGGGATTTCTCATGCAGCTCGTCGGGATCATTCTCCGCGTCCTCATCTCCGGCCGCGCGCCAGTGACGAACATGTATGAATCCGTCGTCTGGGTCGCCTTCGGCACGATCCTCTTCGCGCTGATTTTCGAGGCGATCTACCGCAGCCGGTATTTCCTGCTCGGCGCCGTGCCCGTTGCTGTCGCCTCCCTCATCCTTGCCGACACCCAGCCCGTCATCCTCGACCGCTCGATCCACCCGCTCGTTCCCGTGTTGATGGATAATTTCTGGCTCACCACGCATGTCCTCACGATCACGCTCAGCTACGCCGCCTTCGCCCTCGCGCTCGGAGTCGGCCACATCATCCTCGGCAAATCTCTCTTCGGCTCCAAAGCCTCGCCCGCCCTCCACAATTACCTCTACCGCACGCTCCAGATCGGCGTCCTGCTGCTCGCTGTCGGCACCATCCTCGGCGCCGTGTGGGCGAACTACTCCTGGGGCCGCTTCTGGGATTGGGACCCCAAAGAAACCTGGGCGCTCATCGCGTTGCTCAGCTACCTGTTCCTGCTTCATGGCCGAATCGCTGGAAAGTGGGGTGGATTTGGCATGGCCGTTGGCGCAGTGCTCGCCTTCCAAAGCGTCATCATGGCTTGGTATGGGGTGAACTTCATCCTCGGCGTGGGCTTGCACAGCTACGGCTTCGGCAGCGGCGGCCTCCCCGGCGCCGTCACCTTCGTCAGCATCGAAGTCTCCTTCGTCCTCCTCTGCGTCTGGCGCCACTATAGGAGAGCCGCAAAAGCCAAGACCGCCTGAGACCCCACTGCGGAGAAGAACAATTCTCACACGAAGGCGTGGAGTCACGAAGGGTAAAAAGTCCCGGTGTTCGCGCCCTTGCAGACCGGCTCGAAAACCCTGGAGGGCTGATCTCCGTGTCGGCCCAAACTTCAGGCGCGAAGCGCCGTCAAAAAGCAGAACACGAATTGATCAAGGTGGAAGGTTGTGCTTCATGGATGCACGGCGCGGGGTATTTTTCGCCCATGCAGATCGCCCCTGCCTTACGCCATGCATTTCGCTTCGTGAGCCTCTTAGTTGTAGTTTATACGATGGTTTTTGCTGTTCCCTCATTATTTGGGGAAGAAATCGACCCTCGCGATTATATCGGAGAGGACATTGCAAAATAATACCCTCCGCATCTACGACAACAAATCGAAAGGGCGTTTCTTCGTGAAACAGGTGAACGGTTTACAGGGTCGCAATACGATCCTCGTTCTCAAATTATGCTTTTGACAGGAAAGCATTAGCTAACTCCAATCCGAGTTCTGGATATGTTCCAAATATCACCACAGGTAACATGGACTTAGAAATGAGGATTCGGCAAAATCAACCGTCAATAGGAATAGATTATTCAAAGTTAAATGAAACAAATGCTGTTACTGCAATAGCAGAAGATTTTCTCATAAAAGAACAAAAGAGATTAGAGGATGCAAAGCGTGAAGAAGAATTAAAATGCAAAGAAAAAAATTCTTGAGGAAAAAACCCTCGAATTGGAGCTAAAAAAAATCGAACAGGAATTAGAAAAATCGAAAGTAATTCAAATATAGAAAAAGATAAATAATACGAAGTGGATGATGCAAAATAGCGCTTGAAGCATTATATCCAAGAGA
>JBIPMC010000311.1:0-2779 GCA_044369345.1 Terrimicrobiaceae bacterium | reverse complement strand
ACCCAAAGAGTTCAGGGCTACCGCGTCGATTTTCATGGCGACACGCATGGTGCCTACCGCGCCGCAGCGCAGGTGAATGGCAAGCCAATCACGAACAAACCCATGGGCATATTTGTGGAACCCTTCTCGCGCGAAACCTCCCCGCGACCGGCAAATTTCGAAGTCCTCCAAGACTTCTCCTACGCCAGTGGAGCATCGTATTTCAAAGCCCAAGAGGCCCTGAACTCCGCAATGATGAGCTTCACCCTCAAAGCCAAGGAGGAAAGCATCTCGGAATTTCAAATCCTCTGGCGCAACTGGCCCGCCGTGGTCATCGCCTTGCATTTTTTTCACGGCCATCTGGCTCCCCGCCGCACACGCCCAATACCGAAAAACAAGGTTTTCACGCTTTGGGGTTGCCTAAAGAAACCTCTTTGCTAAAAAACACGGCTCCGCTTTTGGACCCGTTTTGCGTTGGTTGCCTGTCTTCCAACCCCGAATGCCTCCAACGATCCAAACGCCGGGATACCGACATCACGACATGCCTTTGAATACACTTTTTGCAGCCGTTTTGACTTTGGATGCGCCTACGATTTTCCCGAAGGGAGATGGAAGCGGTTCCTTCATCGATTGGCTCTCCAACTCGATTTTCGTAAGCTCTTTTGTCGCTCTTTTTATAATCTGGTTCGCCCGAAAAGCCACACGCCAACTCACCGTTGTTCCCGGGCCTACTCAGAACTTTTTCGAGATCATCATCCAGGGGCTCTACGACACGATCGAAGGAATTGTCGGACACCACATGGTTGCGCGGGTTTTCTCCCTGCTGGCTACGCTGTTTATTTTTATCATCGTCTCCAATTGGTTTGCCCTCCTTCCTGGAGTTGGATCGATCGGTTGGGGTCATGAATCGCCTCAAGGCTTCGAAGTCACCACCCCCATCCTTCGCCCCACCACGGCGGATCTCAACATGACCCTCGCGATGGCGACGGTGTTTATGGTGTTTTGGCTCTACTGGTCGATCAGCGAGGTTGGGTTGAAAAATTTCCTCGTTCACATCTTCGGGTCGAAAGGCGGCCTCACCGGGATCATGGCCGTGCTTCTTGTCCCGGTTTTTCTATTTGTCGGCGTGATCGAAGTTGTTTCGATAGCCTTCCGCCCGGTCTCCCTTTCACTCCGTCTTTTTGGAAATGTCTTCGCCGGCGAGAACCTCCTCACCACGATGATTACGCTGGGCAAAAGCTTAGGTTTACCCGAGTGGCTGGCCTACCCGATGTCCATTGTCGTTCCTATCCCTTTCTACGGATTGGAATTACTAATCGGCCTACTCCAAGCCGCTGTTTTCATGCTTCTTTGCGCCGTTTACATCCAACTCTCCACCTCGCACGACGAGGAGGAACACTAACACTTTCGTCACCGGGACCGTGGCAAGACTGCGGGCGGCGGCGGGAAAAACAACACACATAATAAAAATGATACCACAACTCATCGCAGAAGCCGCCGCCACCGCTGGCGGAATCTCAGGCAGCTTAACCCTCGCCGTCGCAGGCGCTGGAGCAGCCCTTGGCATCGGAATGATCGGCGCGAAAGCCGTAGAGGCCGTAGGCCGCAATCCGGGTGCCTCTGGAAAAGTGCTCACCTTGAGCATCATCGGCATGGCTTTGGCTGAAGCTATCGCGATTTACGCGCTCATCGTCGCCTTCGGAGGACGCTAAAATCCACCGCCGGGAGCGCGCGGCTAATCCGCCGGTCCCGGTCTTTTCCTTTCCGCAGCAAACCTTTAACGACTTTCATGGACACTGTTACCCAACTTTTCACCCAGTTCGGCATTACTTGGCCGAAATTTCTGGCCCAGGTCATTCTTTTCCTCACCGTTTATCTCATCCTGAAGAAATTCGCCTTCAGCCCGATCATCGCCATTTTCGAGGAGCGCCGCAAAACCATCGAGGAAGGACAACTCAACGCCGAGAAGATCAAGAAGCAACTCGCCGAGTCCGAACTCCGCTGCCAGGAAATCCTCCGCAAGGCCAATGCCGACGCCCAGCGCATTATCGAAGAGGGCCGCGCCAGCAGCGATGCCACTGTGCAGAAGCACATTCAGCAAGCCGTCAAAGACGCCGAAGGCATCATCGAGAAGGCCAATGAAAATGTGGAACTCGAACGCGCCCGCATGGTCGCCGAGGTGAAGAAAGAAATGGTCAACCTCGTCGTGGACACCACCGCAGCGGTCGCCGGCAAGATTCTCACCGAGTCCGACCAGCAGCGCCTCGCCTCGGAAACCGCCAAACAACTCGCCGCCTGATTCCAAAATGAAACTGAGCCGGGACGCACGCCGCCAAACCAAAGAACTCTTCGAACTCGCGATGGTCGATGGCCGTCTCGATGCCGACCGCCTCGGCCGTATCGCCACAGAAATCACCGAGCGGAAGCCCCGTTCCTATGTTCAGATGCTGAAATTCCTCACCCGCCTCGCGCGGTTGGAAACAGCCAGGCACCATGCCGTGATCGAAAGCGCGACCCCGCTCGCCGAGGCCATCCGCGCCGAGATCACCGCCAGTCTCATCGCCCGCTTTGGCGAAATTACCGCCGAATTCCACCACAACCCCGAACTCATCGGCGGCCTCCGCGTCCGCCTCGGCAGTGATGTCTGGGATGGCAGCGTCCAATCCCGCCTCGAAGCCCTTAAACAATCCTGAATCCCATTTAAAAAACCATGAGCAACATCGTCCTCGAACTCGAAGAGAAAATCAGCGCCGTCAAAAGCCAAGCCGCACGCCAGACCAATGTCGGAACCGTCCGAGAA
>JBIPMC010000046.1:0-9377 GCA_044369345.1 Terrimicrobiaceae bacterium | reverse complement strand
CGGCGGGGAGGAGGTCCGGCGTGAATTGCAGGCGCTGGAAGCCGGTGCGGATGGAGTTGGCAAGCGTGCGGACGGTGAGCGTCTTCGCCAAGCCTGGAACGCCTTCGAGGAGCACATGGCCGTTGCAAAGAAGGCCGATGATCAGGCGATGGATAAGGATTTTTTGTCCGACGACCACGCGGGAGACTTCGTTGACGAGGGGTTCCACCCACTTGCGGTTTTCTTGGACATACTGGGTGAGCTCGGATGTGTTGATACTCATGAATGTAGTTTGGTGAATTTTTGAGACAGGCTGGATGGAGAATTGTTCAATTTTCGGCGAAACTACCGATGGTTTGAGACTGTGGATAATTGTTGATCAAGGCACAGGAATCAAGCTGGTGCATGCAGGACAACTAATCTAATTCCTCGTGCATGTCGAAGACCGCCATCGTCATACCCGCCCGCTGGAACTCCACGCGCCTCCCCGCAAAGCCTCTCCTGCCTTTGGCGGGAAAACCCCTTGTCCGACATGTTTGGGAGCGCTGCAGTAAGGTTCACGGAGTCGATGCGGTGATCGTCGCGACCGACGATATGCGGATCGCCGAGGCGGCGTTTGACTTCGGCGCGGAGGTGGCGATGACCTCCCCGCGCCACCCGAGCGGCACGGACCGGATTGCCGAAGTGGCGAAAAACCTCGTCGGTTTCGACACCGTGTTGAATGTTCAAGGTGACGAGCCATTCATCCAGCCGAAATTGGTCGAAAAGCTTGTCGAGGCCCTTCGCGCCGACAAAGCGATTCAGATGTCCACTGCCGCCTGTGCGCTCGATCCTGCCGATCTCGCGAACCCGAATTGCGTAAAAGTCATCACCGACCTCGCCGGCAACGCGCTCTATTTCTCCCGCGCGCCGATCCCCTGCGACCGAGATGGTGACGCCAATCCCTCGCGTTTGCGCCACCTCGGCATTTACGGCTACAGACGAAAATTCCTGCTCGAATTTGTGAAGTGGAAACAAACGCCGCTCGAAAAATCCGAAAAACTCGAGCAACTCCGCGCGCTGGAACACGGCGCGACAATCCGTGTGATCAAAACCAAGCCCGCAGGACCCGGAATCGACACGCCTGAGGATTTGGAGGCGGCCGAAAAATTCCTCGCGAAAAGCTAACCCGCGTGCGCCATGGCGTCGCGATAGAGCGCGGCGTAAACGCCGTTTTTAGCCAGCAATTCCGGTCCGGAGCCGTCCTCAACAATACGCCCGTCCTTTAAAACCACGATGCGGTCGAGTCCGTGAACGGTTGTCAGCCGATGCGTGACAATAAGCGTCGTCCGGCCGCGCATCAACTCGAAAATTGTCCCCATGATCGCGCTCTCGGTGCTCGGATCGAGCGCGCTGGTCGGCTCGTCGAGTAGCAGGATCGGCGCATTTTTGAGGAACGCCCGCGCGATACCGATTCGCTGGCGTTGGCCGACACTCAAATGCCCGCCGCGCTCGCCGACCGGGCTATCGAATCCCTGAGGCATCTTGCTGATGAAATCCAGTGCCTGCGCTTTGCGCGCGGCCTCCACGATTTCCGCCTCGGTCGCGCCGGGTTTTCCGTAGGCGATGTTTTCGCGGATCGTCGTCGAAAAAAGCAGCGTGTCCTGAAGAACCATCCCGATCTGCGAGCGCAGGCTTTTCTTTTTTAGCCGCCGCAAGTCGCGCTCATCGAGCGACACGACACCCGCGCCGGGATCGTAGAAACGCGGCACGAGGCTCAGTAGTGTGCTTTTGCCCGTTCCCGTCCCGCCGACAAAGGCCACCGTCTGGCCGGGTTCGATGGTGAAATTGATATCCTGCAAAATCCGGCGCTCGTCGTTGTAGCCGAACGCCACGCCGCGAAACGCGATCCGCCCCTTTGCCTCTCCCAAATCCTCGGCATCGCGCGCCTCAGGCACATCGTCCTGGCTGTCGAGCACCTCGAAGCAGCGCTGGGCTCCGGCCGCCGCGCCCTCCAGCGCCCAGGCGGTATAGGTGAGTTGCTCGAGCGGTTGGTAGAGCATCACGAGGTAGGCGGAAAAAACGAGCAGGTCACCAAGCGTGAAATTCGCCTGCGGGCTCATCACCTGCAGCGAGCCGATGTAATACATGAGCGCCGTGCCAGCCGCCATGAGGGTTCCGACCACCAGTGCGCTGGCGACTGATGTCATGTTCAGCCGCATGTTCGCCTCCAGACTTTTTGAGGCGCGGCGGCGAAATTGATCCACCTCGAACGCTTCACGCCCGAACGCATGCACCATCCGGATTTGGCTCAAACCTTCCTGCGCGATGGTCAAAAGATCGCTTTCGCGCTCGTGAATGTCGGTTGATTGTCGACGAACCTTCACCGCGTAGAAACGAATCGCCCATACCACTGGCGGCAGGATCGCCAGCGAGGCAAGCGTGAGCGGCCAGTTCATCCGCACCATCACGATAAAAGTCGCCACGAGCATCACGATCGACGACAGCACTGTGGCAAAGCCTTTGTTGTAGATGGTCTGGATGCTTTGCGAGTCGTAGGCCACGCGGAAGCTCGAATCTGCACTGCGCCTCGAGTCGTGGAACTTCAGCGGCAGCGCCTGCAACGCGCTGTAGAGGTCTGTACGGAGCTTCAGGAGCGCCTGGAGGCCGACATGAACAAAAAGGTAGTTCGAAGCGAGGTTGATCAAGCCACCGATTAGGCTGATCACCACCATGGCCACGCAGAGCCAGAGGATCGCCATCGACAACTGCTCGGTCCCAACCCACCGGCCGATCAGAGCTCGGGTTTCAGCCGTGCCGACCGTTTTATCCAGCACACCATCGACGATGAATTTGAACGGCCAAGGCTTGAGCAGGTTGAAGCCGATATTGGCCAGCGTGAGCACCACGCCGCCCGCCGTCGCCCAAAGAAAAGGCCGGAAGTAACGAATCGTCCGCGCGTAAATGTTCACCGTTCCCTAGCTAGGCGAGGGGATTCCACGGAGCAAGCACGCCGTTTGCGCCTTCCCTCGTGCTTTGTCTCACCTCGATGATCGACGAATGCCCATTTTGGTGTTTAAATACACCCATGGTTAGAATCACCCCGTTTACCATGACGGCCCTCCTCTCGCTGGGCTTGTCCGTTTGGATGGTTGTCCAGACTTTTGGAAACAGCAAATTGCAGCGGGAAATCCAAGTAAAGGAGTTCGAAATCCAGCTCATTCAAACCGAAATCCAGAGCCTCCAGCAGCAACTCCAAGCGCATCAGCAAGAGATCGAGACCGCCAACCAACTCGCCAACCAAGCAGGGCCGGCGATTCTGACTGAAATTGCGACGATGCAGCTCAAAAACAACAACATCGCCCTCGGTGTTTTTCTGCAAAAATACGGTGTGCAAATTCAACAGACCTCTCCGCAATCCACCGCCCCGCAGCCTCCCAAGACGACAAAAGGTCTAAACTGATTTTCAATGGAATTCACCCAAGTCCCGTCCGGGCCCGAACCCGTTCGTCGAAAACCTCGCGCCCGCGCTCGGAAGGTTTCGGTGCCCGAGGAAGTCTACCCGCCCACGCCGGTTTCTGACGAAATTCAGGACTTCGCTCAAGCTGATCCAATCCTCGATTTGCCGGAGGAGACGGTTCCATTACGGGAGCCCGGAGTCCTTGCACGGCTGGACCTCGCCATGCCGGTTCTGGCCGTGGCGTTCGTTCTATTTCTTTTCTCCCAAATTCTCGCGTTGAGGCAGGCCGCCTCGGCAATGACTTGGCAGGTCGAAAACCTGGACCGGCAGGCCCTCACCCTGAAAGGCGTTCGCAACAATGCCGCCGATCTGCTCAAGCAGCGGCAAGGTCTCGCCGAAGAAGCCCAGCGCGTTTCGAACAACTACAATACCTTCCTCACGGAGCTGTTGAAACTTGCGGAAACCGACAGGGACGCCCGCTCGGTGGTTGAGAAATTCAACATCAAAAACGCGGCGCCTGCGCGGCCGCCCTCCTCCGCGAAAAAATAATTCTGAGAGCATTTCGCCCCGAGTCTGGATCGTCGCGCAGACTTCTTTCTTCTCTCCTGCGCTGGCGTTGGGGATGATTCGGGAATGGCAGCTTTCCAAGCATTCGGGTGCGAGATTCCCGGCCCCTACAACACCGAGACCGCTCTCAAGGCGGCCCGCCGAGTTCGCAAGAATCTGGGTGGTCCGGCCCGGATCGCGTTTTTGTTTTTCAGCGCAAACTACGCGCCGCACCTCGCCGAACTCTCCGAGACCCTGCGCGTGGATGGCCACATTCGTGATCTCGTGGGCTGCACTTGCGGCGGGCGGATCGCCGGTCAGCGCGAGATGGAATATGGCTCGGGGTTTGTTCTGCTCGCCCTGAGCGGTGATTTTGGGGATCCTGTCGCGCTTGAGGCAACCGAGGAGGGCGAGGCGATTTTGCCAAACCAAATCCTCGCTCCGAATGGCTGGATCTCGCTGACGAATCCCTTTTCCTTTCCCGTCGAAGATTGGCTGAAAAAATGGAACCATCGATTCCCGGGCCTCCCGACGATGGGCGGCCTCGCAAGCGGAGGTTCGTTCAAGGACACCATTGTTTTTGTGAATGATCGGATCGTGGACGCCGTCTCAGTTCCCGTGGTGGGTCGCACGGGACTAGTTCCGCTTGTGAGCCAAGGCTGTCGGCCGATCGGAGAACCGCTCACCGTCACGCGCGCCGACCACAACATCGTCTACGCGCTCGGTAGCCAGCCGGCCTACCGGGTTTTGGAGACGGCTTTCGAGTCGCTTTCGGACAACGAAAAATCGAACGCGCACGGCAATCTCTTCGCTGGCCTGGCGGGCACGGAATACATCGATGATTTCGGCTCGGGAGATTTTCTTATCAAAAACATCCTCGGCGCGGACCCTGACTCCGGCGCGGTGGTGATCGGAGGAATTCCCCGCGTGGGCCAGACGCTCCAATACCAAATCCGTGATCGCGAGGCGGCGCTGGCCGATCTTCGTCGCGCGTTTGAGCCGGCCCGCGAGGTGCGCGACCGGGCTTTCGGGGCGCTGCTGTTCTCGTGCCTCGGGCGTGGATCGAGGTTTTTCGGAAAGAAGGACCAGGACGCTGAAATGCTTGCCGAGGCTTTGGGCGACAAACCCTGCGTGGGCTTTTTCTGCAATGGCGAAATCGCTCCCGTGCGCGGCCTGAATGCGCTCCACGGCAATACCGCCGTCGCCGCCGTTTTGATCGAGCGTGATTTGTGAGTAAGGTTTTCGCCCCGTGATCAAATACCTCATCGTGCTCATCCTCATCGTCGCCGCTGTGGCTTGGCGGTGGGATTGGATTCCCAATGCTCCTTGGAGCGGGCCGGCGGAAAAACCCCTGCCCTCCGTGAAGGTTGTTCGTGCCAGCATCAAGCCCGTTCTTCCGCTTTCTGGGCAGGTCACGCCGACCTTCCAAGTCGATGTGAAGCCCGAGATCGGCGGAAAGCTAGCGAAAATTCATGTCATCCCCGGCCAGCAGGTGAAAAAAGGCGAACCGCTCGCGACCATCGATGCCACCGACCTCCTCAATGAGCGTGCCGGTGTTGATGCCGAGATTGAAGGAGCGAGGTTGGCCGTCGAGCGAATCCGTGGAAACTACGAGCGCGCCAAGCAGCTTTTTTCCGGAAAGCTCCTCAGCAAGGAGGAATTCGTGAACCTCGAAGCCGACCTGCGCATCAGCGAGAACGACCTCGAGCGCTCGCTGCGTCGCCGCCAACTCGTGGAGGACCGCATTGAAAAAACCCGCATTGTCGCGCCTTTCGACGGCACCATTTTGCAGATTCCGGTGAGTCAGGGACAGGTCGTGGTCGCCGCCGCGAGCATCAACTCCGGCACGAGTCTCATGACGCTCGCTGACCTCTCCCGCCTTCTCATCAACACCCATGTGAACCAGCTCGACGCCGGCAAACTCTCGCCCGGCCAGCGCATGACGGTGAAGCCACCCGACGGCGGCGATCCCGAGAAGGGCAACTCCGAAGCGGTGGTTACCTTCATTGCGCCGCTCGCCACGGTGAAAAACAACATCAAGGGTTTTGAAGTGACTGGCCAGCTTGAAGGCGCACAGCACGGATTGAAACCTGGCGTCTCAGTGAGCATGGGCGTTCCGCTCGGCTCTGCTGAAAATGTCCTAGCCGTGCCTGTCACCGCCGTTTTTCACGATGGTGAAACCAAGGTCGTGTATGTCCGCAAGGAGCCACTCCCCGAGCCCCGCAAGGTTGTGATCGGCCTCTCCGATCTTGACATGGTCGAAATCCAATCCGGCCTCTCGGAAGGCGAGGAGGTCTTGCTCGCCAAACCCGAGTTGCCGGAAAAAACGGAACGCCCGTGAGCATTCTCGAGTTCGAGGGCGTTCGGAAAACCTACCGCGTCGGCGACCAGGAAATCAACGCGCTCGACGGAATCGACCTGTGTGTCGAGGAGGGTGAGTTTTTGGCCATCATCGGCCCGAGCGGCAGCGGAAAGTCCACGCTCATGCATCTCCTCGGCTGCCTCGACACGCCCACCGAAGGCCGGATGGCGGTCTGTGGCAAGGATCTCAGCCGCGCCTCGGCGGACGAACTCGCGCGGATGCGAAATCGTGAGGTCGGGTTTGTTTTCCAATCCTTCAACCTGATGCCCCGCCTCGATGTGGTTTCGAACATCGAACTCCCCCTGATTTACTCCGGCGTGCCCGCCCGTGAGCGTCGGGAGCGCGCGATAGAGGCTGCCCGCCATGTGGGACTCGGTGACCGGTTGGCGAACCGCCCCACGCAGCTGAGCGGAGGTCAATGTCAGCGCGTCGCCATTGCCCGCGCGCTCGTCAACAAGCCCCGCATTGTCTTTGGCGACGAGCCCACGGGAAACCTCGATTCTGCCACCGGGCGGAACATTTTAAAATTGTTCAAGGAACTCCACGCCTCTGGAAAAACCATCATCCTCGTCACTCATGATCCGGTGATCGCCTCGCAGGCCCGGCGTGTGATCGAACTCCGCGACGGTCGCATCGCTCGGGAGGAACGCTCATGAGTTTCCTCGTCGCGCTGCAAATCGGGCTCGGCGAGATTTTCGCCCACAAGTTCCGCAGTTTCCTCTCGATGCTTGGAGTTGTGCTGGGCGTCAGCAGCTTGATCGCCACCATGGCCCTCACGCGCGGCATCGAGGAGGGCACGCGGTTTTTCATGCAGCAAGTCGGCGGGCTTGAGTTCGTGAGCATCGTTCCCAATGAGCCATCGAGAGAAATGTTCGAGTTCGCCAATCTCTCGAGCGGTCTTACCCTGCGCGACGCCCACTCGCTGCGAGGATCGGCCACTCTTGTTTCGCACATCTCCCCCGAAATCACGCTCTCGATGTCAGTTTCCTGCGGCGACAGTGGAAACGCCGAGCGCCGTAAGGCCCGAGGAATCCTGCCCGACCATTTCGTGATCGGCATGCACGGCCTCGCTGCTGGCCGCTGGCTTGTCGACCTCGATGTAGAGCGCGGCACTCGGAGCGCGGTCATTGGCCACACGGTTGCCGTGCAACTTTGGCCCGGCACCCCCGCCGTCGACATTGTGGGCCGCACCATTCTTCTGGATCAAACGCCCTTCGAGGTTGTCGGTGTGCTCCCGCTCTACGAGCGGGAGGAGGATGCTCGCATGCGCCAACTCGGCAAAACGCCTCGCCCGCGTCGCTGGGATCCCTTTCGCCAGAAAAATGAGGCCGTTTTGATTCCCTTCAGCACGATGTTTCATGAGTTCCGCTCCGGGGCGTTTCCCGAGGATTCGATGGATTCGCTGAAACTCGACGCATTGAGTGTGAGGGTTGGTGACCTTAACCACTTCCGCTCCGCGCTTGGGCAGATCCGCTCGGTGCTCGACCTATCACACCGCGGGGTGGACGACTATGATCTCGAAACGCGCGAGGATTGGTTCGACCGCGTGGAGGCCAGTGTCCGTGCGGCGCGGTTGAGCGGCGGGTTGATCTCCGCCATCAGCCTGATTGTGGGAGGAATCGGGATCATGAACATTATGCTCGCGAGCATTTCCGAGCGCATCCGGGAGTTCGGCATCCGCCTCGCAGTCGGCGCGCGCCCGAGAGACATTTTCTGGCAAATCCTCGTCGAAAGCATGCTGATCTCTTTCCTCGGCGGCTTGCTCGGTATTGTTGCCTCCCTCGGTCTCATCGAAGTTCTTAAAATGATCAGTCCGACTGAGAATGTGCCGGTGCTGACGGCCGACGGGATCATTTTCAGCGTCGCCTTCGCGATCATGGCAGGTCTCCTTTCTGGCCTCTACCCGGCCACCAAAGCCGCGCAACTCGATCCGATCAAAGCATTACGCTACGATTAAATAAAAACGCGTTTACGCAGCGGCCTTCGTCGTCTTCTTCCTTGGCTCGGCCGGCTTTTTTTCTCGTGGGGCGCGGGGCTCGAATTCGAAGGTGACCTTGCCGCCATCGAGTTTGAGGTAGGCGGAGAAGGGTTTGCCTTTTTTGCTGATGAAGCGCGGGATGAGGTCGGTTTTTCCGACAGTGAGAATCTTCTCCACTTGCTCGGGCGGGATGGTTTTTTGGCAAAGGGCTTTTCCCATCCGGAATTTGCAGTTGCCGGTGTTCGAGCACTGCCAGGCGGTGCCGGTATCGTGGATCGTGCCGGTTTTGCAAACGGGGCACTGCCCGATAGAGGGGAGTTTGGAAAAATCGAGGCTTGCTGCTGAGTCAGCGCTGTCACCGAAATCGAAGCTTTGTTTGCCCTCGGTTTTGTCGAATTGCACGACAGCGTTGAAGGGGCGGCCGAGCTTGGAGCGGAAGCCTTCGAGCGGGCCGACGCGGCTGTCGGTGAGAAGTTTCTCGACCTCCTCGCGCTCGAATTGGCGACCGGACATATTTTTCCAAACGATCGCGCCGCACTTTGCGCCGCATTCGAAGGCCTTGAACGATTCCTTGAAGCCGATGTGGCCGCATTTCGGACATGGGATTTCGAGGTCTTGGAAATTGCCAGAGACGAGATCGCCTTCGAAGGTCTTGGCTTTTTCGACGATGTCGGTCGTGAAGGCGCGGATCTCCTGCATAAAGCGGTCGCGGTCGAGACCGCCGTGCTCCATTTGCTTGAGCTTGAATTCCCACTCGCCGGTTAATTCGGGCGAGGTAAGAGCCTTAATGCCGAGGCCGCGAAGGAGAGTGATGAGCGCAAGGCCTTTTGAGGTGACGATGAGTTCCTTGCCTTGGCGGAGGAGGTAACCGTCGAGCAGCAGGCCTTCGATCGTTTGCGCGCGGGTGGCGGGAGTGCCGAGGCCGCGTTGGGACATGGCCTCGCGGAGTTCCTCGTCATCAACGAGCTTGCCGGCGCCTTCCATGGCGGAGAGGAGCGTGGCTTCGGAGTAGCGGGCGGGCGGGCGGGTTTCGTTCTCTTTGATTTCGAGAAATTCGGTTTTGGCCGACTCGC
>JBIPMC010000310.1:0-2787 GCA_044369345.1 Terrimicrobiaceae bacterium | reverse complement strand
GGTTCCCGCAAACTCCTTCGTGCGATTTTCAGCGCCTGCTTTCTATCCTCCTCACTCATCAAAAATTAGCTTTTAGGTTTCAGCTCCCAAGTTTCAGATTTCAGCCCTCAGGTTTCAGCTCTCCTCTTCTCCCAAGCTTCAACAATCTGACCGATTGTGCTTTCGAGCGATTGGGTGATGTCCCATGTGGGGAAATGGGCGCGCATTTTTCGGAGGTCGGAGTAGTAGCAGATGTGGTCGCCGATGCGGTTTTCGTCCACATAGGTGTATTTTTGCGCTTTGCCGGTAAAGCCTTCCGTGATTTTAAAGGCTTCGAGGATTGAGCAGGAATTGGCTTTACCTCCGCCGAGGTTGTAAACTTCACCTTGGCGTGGTGAAGCAACGAAGGCAGCCATAAACCGCGCGACATCGAGCGAGTGGATGTTATCACGGACTTGTTTGCCTTTGTAGCCAAAGACCCGGTATTCGCGGCCTTCGAGATTACATTTCACGAGGTAGCTGAGGAAGCCGTGGAGCTCCACGCCGGAATGATTTGGGCCGGTAAGACATCCGCCGCGAAGGCAGCAGGTGGGCATTCCAAAATACCGGCCGTATTCCTGCACCATCACATCGGCCGCGACTTTGGAAGCGCCGAAGAGCGAGTGCTTGCTTTGATCAATCGTGAAAGTTTCTGGAATGCCATGCTCGTAAGCCGCATCGGCATAATCCCAGCGCGTTTCGAGCTGGCGGAGTGCGATGGAGTTCGGGGCGTCGCCGTAAACTTTGTTCGTGCTCATGTGGACGAACGGGCTCTCGGGGCAAGCCTGCCGAGCGGCCTCGAGGAGGTTTAGCGTGCCGACGGCGTTGGTGTCAAAATCATCAAAGGGAATCGCCGCCGCGCGGTCGTGTGATGGCTGGGCGGCGGTGTGGACAATCACATCGGGGTTAATGGTTTTTACCAACTCAAAAACTCCGGATCGGTCGCGGATATCCACCTCGTGATGCACGAAGCCTAGCAAGGACTCGGCGAGCCGCTGTTGGTTCCAGCGCGTGTCGCCTTGCGGTCCGAAAAAGACGGCGCGTTGGTTGTTGTCCACCCCGTGCACGGTGAAACCAAGCTCGCGGGCGAAATAGGTGCAGACTTCGGAGCCAATCAAGCCGGAGGATCCGGTGACGAGGAGTTTCTTCATAAGAATTTATGAGTGATAAGAATCATTCTGGTTTTTGAGCGGGTGCGCCGAGATGGTCGGCGAGGGCGTCGGCGAAGAGTTTGTGTCCGATGCTGCCCCAGTGCGAGTCGTTTGAGAGATAGACATCTTTTTTACCCGATGCGATGGCCTCGGCGAGGATTTGGTCGGTGCGGGGAACGGGGAGTGCGGGGTCTTTAGCGAGTTCGGCGACGAGATTGGCGGTGGCGCGGTCGGCGTCCTTCAAATATCGGGCGAAGGTCGAGGATTTGTCCGGCGCGACGAGCAGGACAAACTGCGTAAAACCGTTGGATTCGATGATTTTTTGATAAACAGCCGCGCCCTTGCGCAAGTCGGCAAAATCTTTTTCTCCGAGGCTTTGTTTTTTTAACTCATCAAAGTAAACGAGCATGTCGGTGTCATTCAGCGAGCTGAAGAGGCCTTTTTTGGCGAGTGGGATTTCGAGGACTTGGTTGTTCAGGCGCAGGTGGCGTTGCACGACGGCTCCGAGGTGTCCGAGGACATGGTCGGGGTCGAATCCGGCCTTGAGGCTCGCGGTTTGCTCGGAGGTTTTGATTCCAAGGGGTTTGGCTCCGGCGAAAAGCTCGGGCAGAGCGGTCGATGGCCCGGTGGCTGGAGCTGTCATTCCCGAAAAGTAGGCCACACGCTCGTGCAGGTAGCGCTCGACGCTCTCGAAGACGAAAACCTTCGGCGGGTGTTGTTTGAAGATCGGCAGCTCGTAAATCTCCATCGGCCAGTAGCGGCGGGTGTCGAACACGATCATCGAGAGACCGGTGCGGTTGATGAAATAATTCTGCCACCCGAAGCGCCGGCTTTCCTGATCGACGCTGAAGGAATCGCCGAGCACCACGACATCGTAGTATTTGTCGTAGTCCTTGAGGTCCGAGGTGATCTTGAAAAGGTTTTGGTCGAAGACGGCTTGCGGAGCCCTCCAGCCGAACTCGTTCTCGGCATATCCTCCCACGCGGGCCAAGTCGCCATCAACTGGCAGCAGCCACGAGGCCAGACCCCAAATGGTCGCTAGGATCACCACGAAGGCTAGGCCAAGGATTTTGCTGTAGAGACCGAGGCTCATTTAGAAGTCCTTGTAGAGGAATGAGCTGACATTGCTGAGATTCAGAAGGCACCAAATAAAAACGAGCAGCGTCACTGTGAGCCAAGCCACCGAGGGGCGCCATGCCAACGCGCGAAATGCGGCCGGGAGTTCCTCGATTTTTTTGCCGTAGGTGACGATGCCCGGCTCGAGCGCAGCGAGGATTTGCTGGCTGTTCGGGAGAATCGAAACAAATACCCCGAGGCCGATCAGGCAGCCGAGGAGGACAAATTGCGGCTCGGGCTGCCATCCAAACCACGCAAAGGCGCCGATGAGGTTCGGCGAGGATTTGAAGAAAAGCGGTTCGCCGGGAACGAAAAACCCGTTTGCGCCAACCATGCCAGCCATCATGCGCAAGGCCTCTGCGGGGTCGGCCGCGCGGAAGAAAATCCATGATACCAGCACGGCGAGAAAAGTGAGCGTGCGACCGCCCCAGCCCGCAAAAATCATCGCTCCGGGGACTTTCGTGCGCTCGAGCAGCGAGGTCCATGCGTGGTTGATCACGAG
>JBIPMC010000309.1:0-2788 GCA_044369345.1 Terrimicrobiaceae bacterium | reverse complement strand
AGTCCCGGTTGCGCCGCTGGGAGAGGTTCGATTTGGTGCATTCGAGGATGTGGCGGTCGATGAGCTCGCTGGCGTGGGGAGCGTGCGCCAGCGTGAGCAGGTTGGCTTTCAAGGCCTCGTTGACGGAGGTGAAATGCCCGCAAACAAGGGCCGCGTGCGGCGGCGGCAGCGGTGAGCAGTCGAGCTCGATCTCGGTGGCGAAAAACAGCGTGCCTTCCGAACCTGCGATGAGTTTGCAGAGATTGAGGGATTTTTCGGATGCGGGGTCGAAGACATCGGCATCCATTAGCAGGTCGAGCGCATAGCCGGTGTTGCGGCGCGGGATGGATGCAAGCGGGAAATTATCGGTGATGGCGCGGCGGTTTTCCGGATCGGAAAGCATCGCCCGCAACTTTTGATAGATATGTGTTTCGAGCGAGTCAGGTCCCGAACATTTCGCCTCGAATTCCTCACGGCTCATTGCTGCGAACGTCACCGCGCTCCCGTCGGCAAGGAAGCCCTTCACTGAAACCAAATGATCGCGCGTGCTGCCGTAAGCCATCGAGTTCGAGCCGCACGAATTGTTGCCGACCATACCGCCCATCATCGCGCGGTTGGCGGTGGACGTTTCCGGACCAAAAAACATACCGTGCGGGGCGAGCGTGTGGTTCAGCTCGTTGCGCACCACGCCGGGCTGGACGCGGACGCGGCGCGTGCTTGCATCCACCGCGAGGATGCCGGTGAAATGGCGGGAGACATCGACGACCAGCCCGTTACCGACGCACTGCCCAGCAAGCGATGTGCCCGCCGTCCGCGGGATCAACCCGAGCCTATTGCGTCGCGCGAAGCGGATCACCTCGCGTAGATCGTTTTCATTCTCCGGAAACACCACACCGACAGGCATTTCCTGGTATTCCGAAGCGTCTGTGGCGTAAAGGCGTCGTAGCGTCTCACCGGTGTCGAGTTGACCGGAGATTCGAGAGGCAAGTTGTCCGAAGGGGATCACGGGGGAAATCAATCGTCCGTTTTGATTTGCTTCCCGCCGTTTTCCTTCAGATGCAGCCAGAAGCGTCCGATGTCTTCGAGCGTCAGATCCTTGGTTTCCGGCAGGAATTTCCAACAGAAGACGACGCACGATCCGCAGATGGCCGCAAAAACGAGGTAGGCTCCACCCGGATGCCCGGCGTGGTCCTGGAACGCTTGGGTGATCATCGGGAAAAACTGCGCACACAGGAACGAGGAGAGGTAGAGCATCACGCAGACAATCGACAGCGCCTTGGCCCGCACTTGGTTGGGGAAGATCTCCGAGACGATCACCCATGACAAGGGCGCGAGGCTCAGAGTGAAAGCACCCGCGGCGACGAACATCGCCAGCAGGTTGATATATGGCGAGCCTCCGAAGTAGAAATTCGCGGCCATGATCAAGTGTCCGGCAGCCATTGCCGTGACGCCCCAGATCATGATCGGGCGGCGGCCGAAACGCTGGACTAACCAGAATGCCACAATCGTCGAGATGAGGATCACAAGGTTGAGATAGATGGTGAAAAAGATCGACTGGCTGGCATCGCCGATGCCCGCTTTCTGGAGGATCGACGGGCCGAAGAGCAGCATCATGTTCACCCCGTTGATCTGGGAAAAGATCATGATCAGCAGGCCGATCAAAAGCGCCTTACGCAGGCCGGGCATGAACAACTCGGAAAAGGTGCCGCGTTCCTCTCCAAGCTCGGCACGGATGTCGGCGAGTTCGCGAGCCGCCTGCTCGGAGCCGTTGATCGACTCCAGCACCCCCAACGCCTCGTCGTTGCGGCCTTTCGCGGCCAGCCAGCGCGGGCTGTTCGGAACAAAGAACAACCCGAAGACAAGCAGAACGATTGGCACCACCTCCGAGGCGAACATCCACTGCCAGTGACCACCGAACGAGAGGAGGTAGGAGACAATGACCGCCATATTGATGCCGATGACGATAGCAAGTTGATTGACCGTGACGAGTCGCCCGCGGAGGTGCGAGGGAGCGATCTCGGCGATATACATCGGCGAGGTCATCGCCGCCAGGCCGACACCGATCCCGCCGACCGCACGCCAGATACAGAAATCGACGAAGGTGCGGGGGAGCGCGGTGCCGATTGCCGAGACTAGAAAGCAGGCTGCCGCGACCCACAGTGTGGCACGACGACCAACGGCATCGTTGAGCCACATGCCGACCAAGGGGCCGGCGATTGAGCCGAGAATCGCGCTGCTGACGGCGAAGCCCGTGCCGGAGCTGTCGAGTTGGAAATGCTTTTCCAGGAAGATCAGCGCTCCACTGATGATCGAGAGATCGTAGCCGAAGAGGAAACCGCCGGTGGCGGCAACCAGTGCGATCATGTAGAGCCGGAAACGGCTGCAACCGGAAGTGGGGATGGGTGTGGTGGTCATGTTGGAAAAATGGTCGATTGTTTCAGCCCCGCTCGCAGTCCATGGGGCGGATGGCTTAATTCGGTTTCCTCGGACATGGTTGGTTGCCGGTGAAATGTCGAAGCATTCTGTTCAGATAAGAGGGATTTTGGGAATGTACCAATCTGCCGTATTCGTTTCTGTTTCTGCTATTTTCTCGACACCGACCGGATATGCCGACTATTCCATTGCGAATGCAGCAAGCACGACCATGATCATCTCTGCTGGAATCAGCCATCAGGGAAGCGGCCTACAAATCGAGCGCAAACCCGGATTTCCGTTTTGGACGGCGGGTTTTTTCCTGTCCGGCCTGACTGAGATTGCCTGCGCGAAGGAAACCTTGCTGTTTCCCGCAAACAGTTGCGTGCTCCTTGCG
>JBIPMC010000308.1:0-2798 GCA_044369345.1 Terrimicrobiaceae bacterium | reverse complement strand
AATACCCTGCGATGGTCAGGATCGCGCCTACCATGACCAGCGAAAGCTCCCCGCCGATGAGCGAAAAAAGCCCCAGCGTGATGATGACATCGTGAATTAGGGCCACGACCGCGCCGATTGCGAAGGAGAATTCGAACCGCAACGTCACATAGAAGAGAATGCCAAGCATTCCGAGGCCAAGGGCAATAAGGGCGCTTTTGGCAAACTCCATACCGATCTGAGGGCCTACGGTATCTTGGCCGATGACAGTGATTCCCTTGTCGGGGAATTTGGCTTGGAGTTGCTGAATCAATTCCCCAGATGCGCCTTGTGGTCCACGCAGGGTGAGGAGTTCGCGGGTTCCCTCGCGTTCGTATTGAATGACCACGCCGGGGTCTTGGATGGCGCTGCGGGCTTCGCCGATGGTGAGAGGTTGGGTGGAGTCGAGGATCACGAGATCGCCGCCACGGAAGTCGATGCCGAGGTTTTTCTCCCCACGAATGGCGAAAACCGTAATGGAGCCTGCGATCAAAAGAATCGAAATGCCGGCGGCGAGGTGACGCTTGCCGAGGAAGTCGAATTTTCGGGCAGGAACCAAATTCAGCATGCTGACCTTGGTGAGGGCGAATTTATCAACCATCCAGCGGAAGGCGGTGCGCGTGAAGAGCAGCGCCGAGAACATTGAGGCGATGATGCCGACGGTGAGCGTCACCGCGAAGCCTTTCACTGAACCGGTCGCTTGCCAGAAAAGAATAACGGCCGTGATGAGCGTGGTGATGTTGGCGTCGAAAATCGCGCTGAAGGCCTTGTCGTAGGCGCCGGTGAGAGCAGCGGCGAGTGACTTGCCAGCTTGGAGCTCCTCGCGGAGGCGTTCGTAAATGAGCACATTCGCATCCACGGCCATGCCGATGGTCAGAATGATTCCGGCGATGCCGGGAAGCGTGAGAGTGAAGTTGAACATCGCCATCGCGCCAAACAGCAGAATCATGTTCAGCAACAATCCCACCACCGCGACGAGACCGACGAAACGGTAGTAGAGCATCGTGAAAATCATCACGAGGGCGAGACCGGAGACGCCTGCGAGCACACCGCTCTTGATCGAGTCGGCTCCCAGGGTGGGCGAAACGCTGCGGGTTTCCTCGATTTGAACCGGCACGCGGAGCGGGTTTTCAAGCGCGCTCGCAAGGTCGCGGGCTTCCTTGTCGTCGAAATTTCCCGTGATCTGGGCACGACCGCCGAAGTGGTCGCTTTGAAGAACCGGAGCGGAAATGACTTCGCCGTCGAGGATGATGGCCATCTGGCGGCCTTTGTTTTGGCGGGCCACCTCGTCGAAAATCTTGGCTCCCTCGCCGTCGAGTTCGAGAGAAACGCCGTAACCTTGCTGGTCGAAATAAGCAAAGGCACGCGTGACATATTCACCCGTCAGGGCTGGACGGCGCTTCACGAGGATTTCGACGGTTTCCTTTTTATCCTTCCCAGCGAGCATCGGTTTGATGACCAAGGAGGGATCCATGATTTCCTCGCCAGCCTTGATGCGGTCGAGGCGAGCGGAGCCACCATCATCAACGATCGAGAACTCGAGTTTAGCCACGCGCTGGAGTTGCGCTTTCGCCTCCTCGGTTTGCTTGCTATCAAGTCCGGCGATCTGAACAAGGATGCGGTCTTTTCCTTGAGGTGTGATGACCGGTTCGCTGACACCGTATTGATCCACTCGCTTGCGAATGACCTCGACCGCTTGGTCGAGAAGATCGGGGGTGATGCCATTCTCAGTCTGCGGAACGAGACGGATCAGGAAGGAAGTGCCTCCCTGCAAATCTAAGCCGAGGCGGATTTTTTTCTCCGGCGGAACGATTTGTTCTATGCAAAACGCGGCAAGCAGCACTGTCAGGACCAAACCCAGCCAGCGTTTCCGCGAGGGGAGATCGCTGGCGAAATACCAACCGAAGAGGACAAGAAGCAGCAGGCCGAAGGTAAAAGTCAGCGCGGGTGACATGGATGGGATGGGTTGGTTTTAGAGAAACGCGGGGCGTCTGAAATCAGGAAGCGCTTTCGCTAGAGGAAGAGGCCTCGACAGTAACGATCGCCGCGCGGTCGAACTCGACCTTCACATTCGAGATCACGCCGTGAATGCCGGCGTTCGTGACCACAGCGTCACCGGTTTTCAGTGCGGAGACGAGCTTGGCGTGCTCTTTGGCTTTCCTCTGCTGGGGGCGGATAAGCAAGAAGTAGAAGATGATGAAGATGAAAATCAACGGCATCATCGTCATGAAACCATTCGGTTGCTGTTGAGCGCCGGCAGGAGCGGCAGCTTGGGCTAAAATCAAGAGATTGGCGGTGTTCATAAATGAGCCATGGAGACTATCGGCGGAGAATGGCTTGGCAAGACCGATTGCCGCTCTTTCGGCTTGCGCTCGGGCGGGGCGTGGCGATTCATGGCGCGATGAAATTTTGGTTAATCGCGGTGTTTTTTCTGGGGTGTGCGGTCGCCAAGGCGGAGGTCGAGCGGGAATACATTTTGCTGAGCGGCGGGCCTTCGCTTGAGGAATGGGAAAAATATAAAGAAGAGCCGCATGACCGCTGGTGGGGGAATTTCATCCGCTCCGCGAGGGTTCGCATTCAGGAAATCCAAAAGAAAAACCCTGGCGCCCTGATCACTTGGCTTGTGCATCGTCCCAGCTACGCGCGGCGTGGGCAGCGTCAGGATAAAAACGACATCCTCGGAAATATCACCTCGGTTCGGGACAAATTCGGCGTCAATTTGCTCTGGTTCGATCAGGGGCAGGAGGTCATCGACTATCTCAACAGCGGAAAACCTCGCG
>JBIPMC010000417.1:0-2803 GCA_044369345.1 Terrimicrobiaceae bacterium | reverse complement strand
TCGGAAATAATGTTCTTTTTTGCATTTTTTTGGGCATTCTTTCATTCTAGTTTAGCACCGGTTTATAATATAGGAGGAGTGTGGCCTCCGAAAGAAATAATAACCATAGGAGCCTCAGGAATTCCATTAACAAATACAATTTTTTTATTAAGTTCAGGTGCAACTGTTACTTATGCTCATCATGCAATTAGAAGTAAATCAAAAAAACATACTATTATTGGATTAATTCTTACTTTAATTCTAGCTACTTTATTTACTTTATTACAAGGATATGAATATTTAAACGCTCCTTTTAATATTAATGATAGCGTATTTGGCTCTTGTTTTTATATGACTACAGGATTTCATGGATTTCATGTTTTTATTGGAACATGTTGTTTATTTGTTTCTTTTTTAAGAGTTATTTTTAATCACTTTACATCTACGCACCATTTTGGATTTGAAGCAGGGATTTGGTATTGGCATTTTGTTGACGTTGTATGGTTATTTTTATTTGTTATGGTTTACTGGTGGGGATGCTAAATTAAAATAAATAAATTTTATTAAGTTAATTTTTATTTTAATTTATCTGTTGATTACAAACTTTGCTTTATTTTTAAGTTAAATAACAAATTCTTATTTACAATAACTGTTTGTCTCATCATATTGTTATCTTTAATTTTTTTACTTCTAAATTTTTTTACCTCAACAAAAAGGGGTATCATATATGTTAAAATGTAAAAATAAAATATACTTAATATAACAATTAAAGACCATACTAAAACCCCGAAACATAATAAATCAAATTGTGGGATTTTTTTAATTCAACAATAAAACTATATAAAAATACGAAAAAGACGGGATTTGAACCCGCAATCTTCAGCGTGACAGGCCACTATTTTACCATTAAACTACATTTTCTAAATTTTTTAATAAATTAACCTAATGATTCTTTTTACTTTAATTATTCAAATGATAAAAAGATAACCTAAAAATAAATATAATTTAAATATATATTTATTTAAGTATGAGCTTAAACTTTTATAAACTGAGGAATAAAAAAATAAAATTAAAAAAATGTTTTTATTATTGCTTTATATCATTTTTAAAAACATAAAATATCTGTTTTTTTATGACACCATTTTAACAAAATAAATATTCTATGTTATATTGTTTTTTACCAAATTTACAATATACTAGTTATAAATTATTTTCTAAATTAAAATCTTTTTAAAAACAATTTAGGGCGAATAATAGGATTTGAACCTACGACCTTTAGAACCACAATCTAATACTCTAAACCCCTGAGTTATATTCGCCTAATATAAAACAATAGAATTTTATTTCAAAAATTTAAATTATTATAAAAAATCAAAAACTGACATGTTAAGAGTTAATAAGTCAATAAAATCAGGATCAATAAATAAAAAAATTAGAAAAAAAAAACAAACTGATAATATAAAAGAAAATATGTATGAAATAGAATTGTACAAATTACCTACTACTCCAGATTCGAAGTATAAAATTTTAATAATACGTATGTAAAAAAATGTAGAAATTACACTGCATAATATACCTAAAATAGCAACGAAATACATAGAAGATTCGATTACAGACAAAAAAACATTTAGTTTTACATAAAAACCAATAAATGGCGGAAATCCAGCTAAAGATAAAATTACGGTTGAAAAAACTAAACTAGCTAAAGCATTTGTTTTATTAAATAAAATAAAATCAGAAATATCTTTGTTATTTTTATTATTAAAATTATGTTTAAATTTTACCATTAAAAAAATAGACCATAAACATATACCAGATAAAATATAAATAATTAAATAGCAAAATAAAGATTGAATTCCAAAATTAGTACCAGAACTATAAGCCAAAAGAGTATAACCCATATGACTAATTGAACTGTAAGCAATCAAACTCTTTAATTTTCTTTGCTCTAATCCAACAAAAGATCCTACTAAAATAGATAATAAAGAAATAATTACAAAATAATATCTCCAATAATCAACAAAATCACATAAATTGCTTAAAAAAATTCTTATAAACAAACAAAACAGACTTAATTTTGGGATTATAGCAAAAAAAATCGTTGAACTACTTAAAGCACCTTCATAGATATCAGGTGACCAAATATGAAAAGGAGCCAAAGCTAATTTAAAAAATATACTAAAGGTTATTAATAAAAAACCAAAATTTAATAAATTTGAAAAATTATTTTTTGAAAAAAACAAAATTTCATTATAAGACCAAAAAAAATCCCTATAATCTTCAAAATTTGTTGTTCCTGTAACACCATATACAATAGATGAACCAAATAAAAATAAACTTGAAGATAAAGCACCTAAAATAAAATATTTTAATCCAGATTCGGTAGAAAAAATGGAATTCCTATTAAACGCAGTTAACAAATAAAAAGATAAACTTTGAAGTTCTATAGATAAATAAGAAATTAATAAATCATTAGCACTACATAATAAAATTAATCCAAAAATTGCGAATAAAATTAAAATTACATATTCAATATTATTAATTTTTAAATGTTCTATATATTTTATTATACTTAAAAAACAAATAATAGAAGCTATTAAAATAATTAATTTGGAATAAACAGATAACTCGTCTATAATAATTGTATTATTAAAAAAAACAACATCAAACATTATTGTTGTATTATAAACTAAAATAAAAACTAAAAATAATACTAAAATACTTAAATAAATAAATGATGTTTGAATTAAAGGATATTTTATATTACTTGATAATAAAACTCCATGAATTATTAAAATTAATATAGACATTCCAAAAAATATTT
>JBIPMC010000380.1:0-2811 GCA_044369345.1 Terrimicrobiaceae bacterium | reverse complement strand
TCCAGATTTTAGAGATATGTTTGGGTGTAAATTGGGAGTGGCGAGTTGAGCTATGCAACTGTGATACGACAGCCATCCCATCGTCGGTCATATTGACGCTTTTTATAACACGCTCCATTTGGAGTTGCTCGGTGTCCCCGAAGTTAGAGAATAAAACGCAGTCCGTTTCATACATGTGATGATGGCGGTTGACGCCATGAAACTGTAAGGACTGGACCTTTTGGACGAAACGATCTTGGAACGTTGCTCCAGGCATGGCGACGCCCGAAGGGTCCCATGGTGCCTCACATGTAAGTACAACATGGGGGTAGGTTTCCATTTCGTGGTCAGTGGGGTAGCGGGTGTTGAAGTAAATGGTCGTCCCCTGCGATTGGAAGGGGATACGATCGGATTCATTTAGGACGATGCCCATTTGACGGGTTGGGTCCGTCTCGAAGGGGTTATCGAATAATTGGAAACCATTGTGTCGGACTTGATTGGGGTTGATAAGGCTGTGGTCCAGGTCATTGCCGAAGAATAATACTTCATGCATGATTAAAATGAATCCTTGCCCAGTGTGCTCATCGCTCCATGCCGTAGCCACTGTCGCGATGGGAACCTTGTCCACTGCGCCGAGGCTGCTGTGGAATCCGCTGACGGTACATTCTTGACCGGTGTAGTGTATCAAGCGACAGTTGAGCCCGGCGCAGATGGTGTCGGCGCGTGAATCAAGCTCAGATCGAGCACTGTCCAAGGTGATTGGTAGGAGGGATTGTTCGTCCATCTTCACGCGCTTTACTGAACGTTCGGTGTAGGATCTCTGTCCTGTGCAGACAGCACTAATTCGAATGAATTGTGGTACTCGATCGTTCGTCTGAGAAAAATAAGCAACGTAGTTATCAATTTATTACATTAGGTTGCTGATGAAGCAAATAGGAGGTACAAGGAAGCTAAGGGCGATTACCCCCAAAGCGGGTTCCATTTTGACCACCACGGTCTCCAGCATTATTACTTGCCTGAGTTTGAGTGACCGAGCTAGCCCCACTCGAATTAGAGGGCTGCTGGTGCTGGTCATTTTGCCCTGAGCGACCATTGGTGCTCGCCTCGTTGACGTTGCGGTTGCCTCCACCAATATTATTATTGGTACGGGCCCCACCGTCATTGGCGTTGGCGTTATTTGGGTGGTCACGGTTCCAACGGTAACCACGGCCCCCTCGTCCATATCCGCCGTGCCCACGACCACGGCCTCTGCCGCGGCCGCGTCCGCCCCCGCCTCGATTGTTGCGACGGGCTTGTTTCAGTTGTTCGACAACGGCAGCTCCGCGAGCTCCGAGGAGAGTTTGCTCACGATCGGTGAAAGTACGGAAGGGGTTACGAATGTCTACCCCATTAAATTCCGTGCGCGGCGCCCCGCTGGTGTCAGTATTCCCCTCGCTAATGCGACGAGGATTAGGGCCCGGAGCATTGATATTGGCGGAATTAATCTGCGCCATACGGGCTGTAATAAACTGGACTGCTGAGGTATAATTAGATTTGTGAGCCTCTCGCATAGTCTCGACGGCAACAGTGATGGTAACGTTATTGGTCGGATTTTTAATCCTCTTCGCCAATTGTTCTACCTTCGACTTGTCAGTAAATTCTTGTCCGTGTTTCTTGAGGACGTTGTAGGCTTTGTTTAGCCTAGTGATCAATGTCTCGAAGGGCATTGTCCTCTCGTTGGTGTAAACGAGGGTGTCGAGCTCTTGCTGCGCTTTTGTAGCATGGATGTCAAGCTCGGCCTCCCCCTCATAGTGAAGACGAAGGGCTTGCATTGCGGCCCTACCGTTCCTGGCGGTTGCAGCGTCGAATATCCAAGTTTCCGCCGCCGTCTGAACCACCGCTAACTGGATCAACGAGAATACCCGCTCGTTGTCCTGCTCGAAGGCAACTCCGGCCAACGGCAGCTGGTACATCAGCTTCTCGTATCCCGTGGTGGCGTCGACCTCAGGGTCCCACCCGGCAGGCTTATCGGGCCTGATCACGTAAGAGATAGGGCTGAAATTACGCCCATAAATCAAGGATAAGGTCTCCGTGACCTTGCGATCCCATTCATCAAAATCGTGATTGGTAGTCCACTTCTCTAGGGATTTAATATTTTCCCCTTTATCGCGATTGGCTTTATAAGCCTCGTATGCCAGGTGACCGTCAAGGAGGTCATTGATGGCTATTGCGAGTGGATCGACGGGCAAGGCTCGACGAGTCTTGTCCTTCACGTACCAGATTAACCCGGTGAGGTTGTTCTGGACGAGTATTCCCATGCTAGAGTTTGGGTGCCTCTGGTTGAACCCTTTGATGAGATCCTTCGCCTGGTCGGGCTGAAGTAGGTTCAGATCATCGACGGTAGTAATACCGTGATGGGCGATGAAAAGGGTAGTTTGCCTGTTGGCCACTGCCCCGGCGTTGTTTAGTCCACAAAGTGGTAGGACTACGTCCCTAAATGCCAACGCCATCCTTCCGGTAAGTTTGCTTCTGAATTTCCGATTTTAACAATATTAGGCTTGATGGAACCACCGTCCGTAGGCTCAGCTGGTGAATGCGAGGTGGGTCTGATAAACCGTTTGATTTGCGTCAGTTCGGGCCTAAAAGAGGAGGTACGATCAATTAAACTAAAAGATATACTTATCATTCATATACTCGTTAGAGTGAGATTATCACTCGTTACACTAGTGTTAATAGTTGTTCTTCGATGCTGACCCTCACAGATAACTTCCGAAGATACTTGGGAAGTTATCTATGATTATGTTCGCGTACGGAGCTACAACTGCCATAGAACGGATTCCGTTCTACTGCCAT
>JBIPMC010000307.1:0-2812 GCA_044369345.1 Terrimicrobiaceae bacterium | reverse complement strand
TTCATGAAGGGCGAAGAGGTGGCGGCGGGCGGCGCGGAGGTTTTCGAGGCGGTCGTCGAGGTTGGAGCCGAGCGCGATGCCGACCCTCATTTCAAGCCGAGGACATCCTGCATGTCGTAAAGCCCTGGCTTTTGGCCTTGGGCCCAACGGGCGGCGCGGAGGGCGCCTTTCGCGAAGGTGTCGCGGCTGGAGGCTTTGTGGGTCAACTCCACGCGCTCGCCGACATTCGCGTAAATCACAGTGTGGTCGCCGACGACATCGCCGCCACGAACGGCGTGCATGCCGATCTCGGTTTTCTGGCGCTCACCGACCATGCCCTCGCGGCCGTGCATCACATTTTTGTCGTAATCCAGCTCGCGGACCTCGGCGAGGATTTCGGCAAGGCGGCGGGCGGTGCCGCTTGGGGAGTCTTTCTTAAGGCGGTGGTGCATTTCCACGACCTCGAGATCGAAGTCGGGGCCGAGGATTTCGGTGGCTTTGCGCACGAGCCAGAAGAGGGTGTTCACGCCCACGCTGAAATTCGGCGCGAAGACGACGGGGATTTTTTTTGAGATTTCGGAAATGCGGGCGCGGTCGGCGTCGTTGTGGCCGGTCGTGCCGATCACGAGGATTTTCCCGGCGGCGGCGCAGGCTTCGGCGACGGCCACGGTGGAATCGGCGTGGGTGAAGTCGATCACGGCGTCACACGCGGCCAATGCAGCAGCCAAGTCGTCGCCGACATCTAGACCGTCGGAAAGTTCGAACGAGTTGGGGTCGGCCTTGGCGCAGGCGATGAGGGCTTGGCCCATGCGGCCACGGGCGCCGTTGATCAAAACGCGGGTGGGTTTCACAGGCCGAGCTTGGCGAGGGTTTCGGTGAGGCGTTTGCGGTTAGTCTCGGTCATCTCGCAAAGTGGGAGACGGACATCGGCGGACATTTTGCCGAGGCGGGCGAGGACGAATTTCGTGGGGACGGGATTCGGCTCGATGAAGAGGTCTTTGAAAAGCGGGTAGTATTTCAAATGAATCGCGAGGGCCTTGGCTGCGTCGCCCGCGAGGTAGTGGCGGACGAGGTTCGAGACTTCGGCGGGTATGAGATTCGAGGCGACGCTGATCACGCCGATGGCGCCGACCGAGAGGAAGGGCAGGGTGAGCGAGTCGTCGCCGGAAAGGATTTCGAATTCGGGCGGGAGGGCGGCGCGGAGTTGGTTCACGCGCTCGACGCTGCCGCCGGCTTCTTTGATGGCGACGATGTTTTTGAAATCGTGCGCGAGGCGGATGGTCGTTTCGACCGAAATCTCGATGCCACAACGGCCGGGGATGCTGTAAAGAACGAGCGGGATTTTGACCGCTTGCGCGATGGCGGCGAAGTGGCGGTAGAGGCCCTCGGGGCTGGGTTTGTTGTAGTAGGGGGCCACGAGCAGGGCGGCGTCGGCGCCGGCTTTTTCGGCGGCTTGGGTGAGGTCGATCGCCTCGGCGGTGGAGTTCGAGCCGGTTCCGGCGATGACTTTGCAGCGGCCGGCGGCGGTTTCGATGGCGACTTGGATGACGCTCAGGTGCTCGTCGTGGTCGAGCGTCGGCGACTCGCCGGTGGTTCCAACGGGGATAATTCCCGAGATGCCGCCGGCGATTTGCTCCTCGATGAGGGCTTTGAAGGCGGGGATGTCGAATTGGCCGTCGCGAAATGGCGTGACGAGCGCGGTGTGGGCTCCTGCGAATGACATGGTGCGGGGATGCTTACAAGGAAACGACTCCGTCGAAAACAAAATCCGCCGGGCCGGTGAGCTTGGCCGAGGCGAAGGAACCGTCGGGGTCTTTGGTGAAATCCACACGCAGCGTGTCGCCGCCGCGCACGGTCACATGCACGGGCGACTCGGCACCGGTGGCCAAGGCGTGGAGCAGGGCGGTGGCGCAAACTCCGGTGCCGCAGGCGAGGGTTTCGCCTTCGACACCACGCTCGTAGGTGCGGAGGATGAGGCGGTTTTTATCGAGGGCTTGGGCGAAATTGGCATTCGTTCCCTTCGGCGCGAAAGCCTCATGGCGGCGGATCGTGCGACCGAGGTTTTGGACATCCATTTTTTCGACATCACTCACAAAAACCACTGCGTGCGGGACGCCGGTGTTGAGGAAATGGATTTCGTGGCTCGCGCCACCGAGATCGAAAACCTGCGGCGCGCGGTGGTCGATGGGGCGTCCCATGTCCAGCGAAACGAGGTCGCCCTCGAGCTTGGCGACGATCACGCCGGCCTGCGTTTCGAAGCTCACCGATTCGGGTTTTTCCGGCATGAGTCGGGCGGAAAAGCGTGCGAAGCAGCGGGCGCCGTTGCCGCACATTTCGGCCTCGCCGCCGTCGGCATTGTAGTAGCGCATGCGGAAGTCGGCCTGGCCCTCGGCGGGTTCGATGGCGAGAAGTCCGTCGGCCCCCACCCCGCGATGGCGGTCACAGAGGCGGGCGATGGTTTTTCCATCTAGGGAAAATTGGCGCGAGCGGTTGTCGATCACGACGAAATCATTTCCCGCGCCGTTCATTTTGGTGAAGCGAAGTTCCATGGAGGAGGGGAGATTTAGCGGCCGCCGGGCCGCAGCGCAATCCGGCTTACCGCAAATCGATGCCTGGTCCGTTCAATCCCACCTAGAGTATTGGAGCGCCGATTTCGGATTCGGAATCGTACATATTCGCGTTTGGGGCACGGCAGACATGGTCGGTGCTAAAACGCGCGAGGTTCGCGCGAAAGCCCCGGTTTTTTGGCGGATCGCATTGGATTGAAGTCGGCAATGATCGAGGTTCTCCCGGTCGGCGAGGACTTGGAAAAACGGCAACGAAGCGGCAAGAA
>JBIPMC010000306.1:0-2840 GCA_044369345.1 Terrimicrobiaceae bacterium | reverse complement strand
TGCCTATCTTGAGGGTTTCCAAGCGGCAAACGACCACCTCTCCCAGCAAATCCTCGAGCAGCGAGCCGAACTCGCACAGTTGCAGGATGCGGTGTTTGTTTCCTTGTCGAAGCAACACGAATCTTTAGCCGCCCAAGTTTCCGAAACCCTCCCCGACCTCGCGATCGAGATTGTCCAGCGGGTGTTGGCAGGGATGAAGCCTGACCGTGAAACCGTCGAACGCGTGCTTGCCGAAACCCTCGCCGAGATCGCGCCTGGCTCGACCGATGTGGAGGTTTTCCTGAGCGCCTCGGATCTGGAACTCGTGAGTCGCCTCATGAAGGACTACGAGCACAAATATCCAGGCATTAAACTGACCTCCGACCCAGAGCTTTTGCCAGGCGACTGCCGAGCCAGGAGTCGGTTCGGCATGATTGATGCTAGGCTTTTCACCAAGCTTCAAAATGTGGCGCGTTCCTTGAAATGAAAAACGAATCGCCGGTTCTACCAGCCCTGATGCAAAACCTGCGCGGCCGCATCAGCTCGACCGCTCCTGTGGTTCGCATTGGCGAGGTCGTTCAAGTCACGGGACTGGTGATCGAATCGGTCGGGCCGAATGTATCGCTTGGGGACATTTGCGAGATCAGCTCGCCGAGGCTTTCGGGTTTACAAGCCGAAGTGGTGGGATTCCGCGACCACCGGGTTCTTTTGATGCCTCTTGGCGAGATGCAGGAAATTCATGCCGGGTGCGATGTCGCCGCCACTGGTCGCGCGGCGGGAATCAATGTGAGCGAGGCGCTTGTGGGTCGCATCATCGATGGCCTCGGTCGCCCGATCGACGGCAAAGGCCCCCTCCCTGCCGGCACGCTTCGTCCCCTGCATTGCGCGCCGCCCAATCCCCTCACCCGCCAAAGAATTTCAAAACCTTTCCAGACAGGGGTGAAATCCCTCGATCTTTTCACTCCAGTGGGGCGTGGGCAACGACTCGGAATTTTTGCCGGCAGCGGCGTCGGAAAATCCACACTGCTTGGCATGATCGCGCGCGGGGCGGAGTCTGAGATCAATGTGATTGCCCTCGTCGGCGAGCGAGGGCGCGAACTTCGGGAGTTCATTGAAAAAGACCTCGGCCCCGAGGGCATGGCGCGCACGATCATTGTGGTTTCCACCAGCGACCAACCCGCTTTGATCCGCCGCCGCGCAGCCCTCATTGCCACCGCCATCGCCGAGCATTTCCGCGATGAGGGCAAAAAAGTCCTTTTTATGATGGATTCGGTCACTCGCTACGCGATGGCCCAACGCGAAATCGGATTGGCCGTTGGCGAACCACCGACCAGTCGTGGCTACACTCCGTCGGTTTTTTCAGTCCTTCCCCGTCTTTTGGAACGCACCGGAAACGGCGAGCGCGGCTCGATCACGGCGCTCTACACGGTGCTGGTCGATGGCGACGACATGAACGAGCCAATCTCGGACGCCGTTCGCGGCATTTTGGATGGCCATGTGGTCCTGAGCCGTGCGTTGGCGACTGCCAACCATTTTCCCGCTGTGGATGTGCTCGAGAGCGTGAGCCGTGTGACACTGGAAATTTGCGCCAAAGAGGAACTCGCTTCAATCGGCAAAGCTCGCGATCTCCTGGCTACTTTCCGCAAGCACGAGGATGTCATTACCATCGGAGCCTACACGAAAGGCAGCAACTCCCAAGTCGATCAGGCCATTCAAAAACAACCCGTCCTCCGCGAATTGCTGCGGCAACCGATCGAGGACAAGTGGACACGCGACAAAAGCTTCGTAGAGTTGAAAAAAATCGTCGGATGAAACGCCAGAAATTCAGTCTACAGACGATTCTCGACCTTCGCGAAAAGGCGAAGGAGAAAGCCGAGGAAGTTCTTGCCGCCGCCATCCGCAACCGGGATTTGGCCGCAGGTCGCGTAACCCAAGCTGCCGCGCGCCTCGACGAGTTGACCCGAATGATTTCTGGCGAGCGTTTTCCGGCCTATGTGCGCTCGCAAAGCTGGGATGCGCTCACTGCCCAGCGGGATCTTTTACGAACTCTCCAAATCCGCCTCGCTCAAGAGGAAAAAAAGGTTGCCGAGAAAAGGGAACTCCTCATCGTCGCCGACCGCGACCACCGCCTTGTCTGCAAACTCCAGGAAAAATGGATGCGTGGCGTGGTGCTCGAGCAAGCCCGCAACGAGGAAAAACTCCTTGAGGATTTCGTCACCGCCACCCGATTTTTACGCACTGCGCACTAGACCCACACCACCATGAAACCCACACCCACCCTTGACCCTTTCGGCGAAGCCGAAACAGAATCCCCATCACTTTGGGGACCGATCATCATCGCCATCGTCCTCGGCATTGCCACTTCCGCAGGGGTTCTCTATTGGCGTTTGCCGAGCATCGACGCGACGATGCAAGCCCCCACCCACTCCGAGACCACCGCACTGGTAAAGACCAAAATCAAAGCCCAGTCGAAGAATTGGGATTTTTACACCGGCGAGGTTGAAAATCTCATGAAAGAACTCCGCGAGGAGAAAATGACATACGAGCAAAAGACCAAAGACCTCGCCGCCGTGCAAATGCGGATCAACACCGAGAAAAAAGAACTCCTTCACATTCAGGATGAAATCAAAAAAATGCGCGAGGAATTGACCCAGAACACCACGGAAATCCAAGATACTGAAAAGAGCAACATCCGCTCGCTGGCCCGGACCTACTCCAACATGAAACCCGCTGAGGCCGTTGCGATCATTTCCAAAATGCACGACTCGGATGTTGCTAAGTTATTGGCAATGATGAAGAACGATGTCGTTGCCAAGATTCTGGGTGAAATGTCTAAAACCGTGGATCCCAACGCGGAAACT
>JBIPMC010000489.1:0-2840 GCA_044369345.1 Terrimicrobiaceae bacterium | reverse complement strand
AGAATACCATCCGTTTCGTTGGTTTTGGAAATATGTACTACTCCATCTTTTCCCCCATCCGTAACATTTTGTTCGTTAACACCAACCCCCCTGGTTTTGTCCGTCTTCGTCCTCTTCTTTTTTCTCACGTTTCCACCATCCGTAGCACCTACATCAATTCCACCAACACCACTGGCGATGTCCCTCTTCGCCCTCTGAGATGTCGTCTTCTTGGTACTGTTTTTCCCGGTTGCCAAATTAATAGTAACCCCATCCACAGCAGGATTATCTCCAATAACCTCGACAGGCAATTCGATGTCATCATTACCACCAATGGGGGGGGGTTGTTCATTGGAATGTAAGTCTTTTGCATTGTCCCCCTTTTTACTATTCGATTTCTTCTTCTTACTATTTTTGTCAGCCGTTCCCACCTTACGGATTGACGGAAGTGGTCTCAAAAATTTACCGGCGGTTGATTTTTGTTTCGGACTCAATCGTGTCTTTTGAGCGTTTCCCCGGAGTCGGGATTGCTGCGCCGCACGTGTTCTCGCCATTTGCGTTATTGATGCAACGCGTTCTTTGCGAGCTAACGGCAAATTATCGTCGTCACTATTATCTGTTTCAGACGAAGCACTGGAACTGGGTTGATTGGAGTGCGCAGTGGGTACATTATGTTGAGTGCGCAGCGCATTCATGCGTTCAAATGATTTTCCCCTGGGTGTCGACATGACATCATAGTACACTATTGATGATAGTAAACGTGGAGAGTGTATTAATAATATACAATAGTAATATTACTGGCAGAATGTTGAGTATTAATATTATGGTATGTTTACTCAGCATGATTAAATTTCCGTTGAGACTTGCAGAGTTCGAATATTATTAATAAGTAATAATACTCAGTAATATTACTCGAATGCACATGACGGAGTAATATTACTCAGTAATATTACTATTACCTTTGAATCGGAACATGTGGATAGTCACTAGACTCAGTAATATTACTAGTAATATTACTGAGTAATATTACTACAGCTATTAGTAAAAACAAAAAAAAATTAAGGAAGGGACATTGACGAATGGATGCAGGCTTAGTCTATTGGAGTTAAGGATATCAAGAATGTCAACCTCAAATATGATGCGTGTCGTGCACACGTCATTGCAATTGTTAAATAGTCAAATTAGAATTGTCATTTAGTCCTACTACACGGGTTTTAAGGTAACAGGAAATGCAATAAACCTGATCATCTGAATTGCACCGAGACGATATGCAATGTGGTTCCTGCGGATTAAACATTAAAATATCGCCAGGTCGCAGAGCAACAGCACATCCAATTCGGGGAAAGCAAAAGTAGCATACAATAGGGTCATCATCTTGGTAGCATCGATCCATGTGCACCTGCACGATGGACATGGTGAAGTCATTGTCAACGTGACAACGAAGAAAAACATTCACACCGAAGCCTGCACCATTGTAATAGCGGGCAGAATGTTGATTGGAAGATGAGTAGGGAGACGGTGCCATGGTCAAAAATGGAACACGTTTCTTAGCTTCGACGATATGTCGAATCATGTCAGTGCTAGCAAACATGTCGAATGCATATTCTGCCCGTTGTAAAAGATTAAGTACAGTGTCCCAATCACTCGATGGGAAACCATACTTGAGTTTGTAGAGACCGCACTTAACACCTCGTTCAGCTCGAGAAGGTTGCGAACCTACACAAAAGTAACGAGCAGGTTGACCATCGTTGAACACTTGCTTGCTGGAACCTCGCACTAGAGATTGTGGCTGGGTGCGAGCACACGAATTCATTGCTTGGCATATAGCAGAACCATCATTCAAGATGGATAAAGATTTCTGTCGAGGGAGACGAATGAAAATGGGAAATTTTGTTGATAGGAAATGCATGCGTAGTCCCAAAAGGGGATTTTGGGTATCATGAACCCACAAATCTCCCCTTGATAGGGACAGTATGCAAACATTACCAGTATAATTCTCTGCATTGATTGTCGGGTGAGTTGTTCCTCCATCACAAATGACGACGGTATTTCGGATAAAATTGGAATCCAGTTGTTTGACGTTGGAAAATGCAATGGTGGGCACTTTGACGTCTTTGAGCATGCTCCGCTGCTTACAAAATTTCTTAGATTCATTGAGCTGTCTCCGGTGACTGGTTGACCTTTTCGGATGGTTTTGCTTAGATATGTACGCAAGAGCGGCAACGCGAGTCCTCGTTGATGATGGGGACTTCGATTTGTCCACGTGACACCAGATCGGAAAGGTCGTCGATGCTGTTCGAATGGATGAGTCATTCGATGAGCGGTGAAGTCCTCCCACGGATGGGAAGCGACACTTGCGATCACATCGTGACGTATTCACCCTAGAGGATGGCGCAACGGCCTGTCCAGGAACAGTTCGTGACATTCCGTCCGATGCAACAGGAAGATCGATATCCTCATCCAGAACGAGTAACAGATTAGGATCATCCAAAATTGGTTGCGAATAACCATCAACAACCTGGTTAGTCGAAGAATTCATGATAAAATTATGAGATGATAAATGAGTGATAGTAGAGATGGGAGGGGGGTGGTGCGAAGGCTCGTTTGGGTTAGAATTTTAAATCAGAGAAAGGAAAGAATGTTTGAATCATAATGAGAAATAAAAGTTTCTTGGAATAAGAAAAAGAAAGAATTAATCGAGATACAAAAAAACAAAACAAATTGGCGGGAAAGAATCAATGATTTGGCGGGAAGAAAAAGCGATCGAGGACGACAGACAGAAATAGAGTTGCAGATAATAGGAATTATACGGGGAAAACAGCTTCCGAACGATTTAGCTGTCACATCCTTCAACATTAGCT
>JBIPMC010000366.1:0-2840 GCA_044369345.1 Terrimicrobiaceae bacterium | reverse complement strand
GTCAATTTTTGGGCGACCTGGTGCGATGCCTGCATCGAAGAAATGCCTTCGATGGTTTCTCTTCGCAACAAGTATTCAGCCAAGGGGTTTGAGATCCTGGCAGTGAATGTCGACGATCATCCCGAAGAGGCGGTTCCGCCCATGGTCAAATCGATGGGAATTCCATTCCCGATTTTCAAGGATCCGGAAAATGCCCTTTCGGATCTTTTCGATGTCCATGCCATTCCGCTTTCCGTGATGATCAATCAGGACCGTAAGATCCTGATGATCGAATCCGGCGGCCGCGAGTGGGATGACGAAGAGACCAATCAGTTGGTTCAAAAATGGTTGAATGAGTAGTTTGAAAGTTGCGAGTACCCGCTCTAGGGGCGATGTACTCGCGGAGTTGCTGCGATCATGCGGTCGCTAGGCTACATCTGTCAGGTTTCACAATCCAGTGTATGAAAAAAGCCCCGAGTCATTGACCCGGGGCTTTTTGATTTTGAGAGTTGTTTGCCGTTGATTGCGCCAGATTATTTCTTCGGCGCGGCCTTGGTCATCGGCTCTTTGGAAGGTGTGCTCATGTGAGCCATCTTTCCTGCAGGTGCAGCCGCAGCCATGCCCGGTTTTGCCACATCAGCAGCGATCGGTGCTTCCGGCTGAATCGGTTTTGCACCAATGCCTGCTTTTTCAAACAGGGTCTTGCGCAAATCCTTCACGATTTCCGGATGGTCTTTCAGCCACTTGATTGCAGTGTCGCGACCCTGTCCGATGCGTTCATCCTTGTAAGAGAACCAAGAACCGCTTTTCTCGACGAGATTTGCGTTGGTGGCTGCATCAAGAAGGTCACCTTCTTTTGCGATCCCTTCGCCGTAGAGGATGTCGAACTCGACTTCGCGGAACGGAGGTGCAAGTTTGTTTTTCACGACTTTCACGCGGGTGCGGTTACCGACCACATTTTCGCCGTCCTTGATCGCCTGAATACGGCGGATGTCGAGACGAACGGAAGCGTAGAATTTGAGTGCGTTACCGCCGGTAGTGGTTTCCGGGTTTCCGAACATGACACCGATCTTCATACGGATCTGGTTAATGAAGATCACCAGGGTCTTGGAGCGGTTGATGGTGCCGGTGAGTTTACGGAGAGCTTGGGACATCAAGCGTGCTTGAAGACCCATGTGAGAATCGCCCATTTCACCTTCGATTTCCGCGCGTGGCACGAGAGCGGCAACCGAGTCGATGACCAGGATGTCCACTCCGCCGGAGCGAACCATCATGTCTGCGATTTCAAGAGCCTGCTCGCCGTTGTCCGGCTGAGAGATGAGAAGGTCATCGGTTTTTACTCCGAGCTTGCGCGCGTAGGTCACGTCGAGTGCGTGTTCGGCGTCGATATACGCGGCGATCCCGCCTTGTTTTTGTGCTTCCGCCACTGCGTGGAGGGCGAGAGTGGTTTTACCGGAAGATTCCGGGCCAAACACTTCGATGATTCTTCCGCGGGCATAGCCGCCAATGCCGAGTGCGAGGTCGAGACCGATGGATCCGGTTGGAACCACTTGGGTGTCAGCACCGACGAGGGTTTCTTCTCCGGCAAGGCGCATGATCGAGCCTTTGCCGAATTGTTTTTCAATTGATTGAATCGCGAGCTCGATGGCCTTCTTCTTGTTGGCCTGATCCGCAGTTTTGTCGTTGTTCTTGTTCAAGTCCATTTAGTTCTCCTTGGTTGTTGTTGTTTCAGTTTTTGAATTTCGCTTTTCAATATTCGTGCCGGTTTCCGCAGTCAGCACAGCCTTGCATCGCAGAGGTAATTCCACGGTAAGCAGTGGTTCTTCGTGTGAGTCTTCAGACGGGATTTCAGTCGGCATGAACAGTTCATTGCAACCGTTTCCGGCAGGTTGCGGTTCTTGAGAGATGCAATCCTTCGCGTTTTTCGGGCAAGACAATCTCACATGGAAATGTTCATGGTGACCGGCCCACGGGCGGAGTGTGCGCAGCCACGCGGATTCTTCCTCAGGAATGGTCGCACAAAGGTATGACTTGATTGCCGGATTTACGAAAATGCGTTCGACTTCCGGAGAAGTTGCAGCCGTCTTCAGTTTTAGGATCTGTTCGGCTGTGAACTTCGATGGGTCCACTTTGCCTTTTGCATTCAGCATGGAGACCATGGGCACGGAATCGCGCTCTTCGGTGGTGAGGGAGCGTTGGTTTTGTTCGGGATGAGTCCAGAACCAGACATCGACATCCATTCCAATCTGGTGGCTGGCATGACCGAAGGACATCGGGCCACCGCGAGGTTGACTGATGTCACCGAGCAGGATCCCGGATTTTTGAGCCGAGAGGCTCGAGCCCAAGTTCTGAATGAATTGAAGAGTGTTCGGGTGACCGTAGAAGCGATTGCGCGAAGTGCGCATCACTTGGAAGCCGGGTCCATCGAGAGGCAGTGCTTGCGCACCATCAATGCAGCCGTGAGAATAAAATCCGATCGGCTCTGGCATTGCGGACGTAGGCTTCACTACGTCTCCCCATCCTAAAAACATCATTCCCCAAAGAATCCCCATAGCAATGAAGTAACTTTGGGTTGAGGAATTGTAAAGTTGGCGAAGGGAAAAAAATGAAAGCCAAATGCCTTATTCTTAATGCGCTTAATCATAATAAGGCTTATCTTTTTTAACTATATGAAATATATGGCATTGTGTTTTTCGATGTTCGGTTTTTGTTTGGCATGAAAAAGCCAAGAAAAGCAAGGAAGTATAACGCAAAGCACCTTAGTGGAGAGGTGCTAGGAGAAAAACCCGATTGGGCGTACAATGTGAATATGAGAATCCTGGTCGTGGAAGATGAAGGGGCAGTTCGGGAAAACATTGTCG
>JBIPMC010000482.1:0-2841 GCA_044369345.1 Terrimicrobiaceae bacterium | reverse complement strand
ACTGCCCCGGTTTTTCAAGATCGAGGAAGTATTGGAGTTGATGAAGGCACCGGATCTGTCCCATTGGCTGGGAAAGCGTGACCGCGCCCTCTTGGAACTGATGTACGGATGTGGTCTGCGGGTGAGTGAGGTTGCGGAATTGAATCGCAGCCAGCTGGAATCACGATCCGGGTGGGTGCAGGTCGTGGGAAAGGGGAATAAAGAACGTTGGGTTCCCCTGAACGAGGTGGCGCAGTCCGCACTGGATGAATACTTCAGGAGCAGGCCAATGTTGAATGACCCTGAACTCGTTTTTGTGAACTACCGATTGAGTCGCCTGACCTCCAGGAGCATTGCCCGCATCCTGGCGAGGCAGTTGATTCGTGCTACTCGGATTCTTTCCGGAAACCTCAAAGCGTCTCCACACGCGCTCCGGCACAGTTTTGCCACTCATCTCCTGAGTGCTGGAGCGGATTTGAGGAGTATTCAGGAGTTGCTGGGCCATGTGAACCTTTCGACAACGCAGCGTTACACGCATTTGGATCTAGGGTTGCTGATGGACCAATATCGAAGTGCACATCCACTTTCAAAAAAGTGATTTTTCGTGTCTACTGAAGACCGGAACCACAGGACACCATGAACTACATCGTAGACTTCCTGATCGACTATTCGAACGGGCCCATTCCTTATCTCGCCATTTTCCTCATCCTGCTGGCATGTGGACTGGGGATTCCCATTCCCGAAGACATCACCCTTTTTGCTGCTGGAGTCCTGGCTTACTACGGAGTTTGCGATGTCTGGACAATGATCGCGATTTCCCTCTTGGGTGTGATGATCGGCGATTCCTTTGTCTTCTGGTTGGGAAGGCATTTCGGCCGTCGTCTGATTCTGAAGTGGCCGTTCCGTTTGTTTTTGAACGAGGAAAAAATCGTCAGTGTGCGGGAAAAGTTGCAGGAGCATGGCGGTAAGTTGTTATTCGCTGCGCGCTTCATGCCGGGATTCCGCGCCACCATTTTCTTCACCACCGGCCTTTTGCACATGCCGTTTCGAAACCTGCTGATCTATGACGGGTTGGCGGCATTGATCAGTGTTCCTGCCATCGTCTACTCGGTTTATTATTTCGGTGATCTTCTCGAACACGTTATCGCGATGATCAAGAAGGTCGAAGGTGGAATTGTTGGCGTAATCATTCTCGTTGTCTTATTCTTTGTAGTGCGACACTTTTATAGAAAGAGACAGAAAAAGGCATGACTCTACGGATTCTCACGGCATTCGCATTTTGGATTTCCCTGCTCGGCACTGCAGAAGCGGTGATTGAAAAAAATCCGGGAGAGCTTTGCTCCGCCTTGGATCAGGCATTCAAGAAAAGAAAATGGGGGAATGAATCCTGTACCCTCGCCGGAAATCCTGATGTTTGGCAAGTCGGTGGCACTTCGGTCAGGGGCCGGCCGTTGATGTATGCCGTATTCGGAAAGCCCGAAGCGACGAACACGACCCTGATCTTTTCCATGGTTCACTCTGATGAGATCACCCCCCTTTATCTTGGCTTCCAGATCGCCGCTTGGGCGAAGGAGAACATGGCCAATCTTCCGGATGCGAAATTAATCATCGCTCCACTGGTGAATCCCGACGGATTCATGGATGTTCCGAAGACCCGCACCAACGCAAATGGTGTGGATTGCAATCGGAATTTCGCAACAAAGGACTGGCACCGCGATGCCTTGAAAGCATGGAAAACCAAATTCCATTCGAATAAGCGTAGATTTCCGGGACACAAACCGAACTCGGAACCCGAGACCATTTTCCAGAAAATGCTGATCGATAAGTTCAACCCGAGCAAGATCATCTCGATCCACTCTCCACTCAATGTCATCGACTATGACGGCCCTGACTCCTTGAAGTTGAACGTCTTTTCAAAAGAGTATGTTCAAAAGTGCGAAGAGCTTCGTAAGAAGGTCAAGGCGAACTCATCAGGATTCTTCCCTGGTTCACTGGGGAATTATACGGGAAGGGATCTGGGGATTCCGACCATCACGCTTGAATTGCCCACCGCACGTGCAGACAAGGCGATCCATTACTGGAATCAGCTGAAAAAGGGGATTTTCACCGTGGTCTCCCATGTGGTTCCACCCAAGGAGTAGAGACCGACATGCACTCCCTTTTCACGACTCACATTGAACAGAAGTCTCTCAGGATCACTCCAAAAAAAATCGCTCAGATGAAGTGGACCGCATCCCAGATGCCCGCTGTTGATGACGAGGGTGTGAAGTGGAGTCGGAAAAACTATGTGGGTGGTTACACTTCCTACGGATCCATTTCGAGGATCGATTTGCATTTCAGTGTTTTCGAGGAGTTGAAGAAGAAACTCGACCGCGAAGTGAAGGCTTATGTGAAAAAAATTGGCCTCAAGTTCGACACCGGCTCACTAGAGCTTTCTGCAATGTGGGTCAACGTCATGCCGAAGAATGTTTATCATGCCTTCCACATCCATCCACTTTCGGTGATCAGCGGAACGTTCTATGTGTCAGTGGGCAAGCGGGGAAAATCGAGCCCGCTTCGGGTGGAAGATCCGAGGGCTTCATTGTTCATGGGTTCTCCTGCACGTCCAATCCAGGTCGATCTCAAGCCGAAGAATGGCGATGTGATTCTTTTCGAAAGCTGGATCAAGCACGAAGTGCCTCCCCATCAGAACAACGACGAACGCATCAGTGTGAGTTTCAATTACGACTGGATCAATCGCTGATCATTGAATGACATTGAATTCAACCCGGCGATTCAATTCGAGCGCTTTCGGGTCGTCATTCGGAACTTTCGGTTTCATTTGACCGAATCCACGTGCTTCCAGGATGTTTGGTGTAACCC
>JBIPMC010000387.1:0-2847 GCA_044369345.1 Terrimicrobiaceae bacterium | reverse complement strand
TTTTTTTATGTGACCGTGAGGATCATCTACTTCAGAAAAGGAATCTTTTGACAAAAGGGTCTTTGGTGGCGATAAATTCATACTTTGGGCAACAGAGTTCCACATATCCACACTTTCATTAGTTGCACAGAGAATAGTTGCTGTATGGTCCAATTGTTGACCTGGATATAACCAATCCAATGCTCGCTCCCACTCAGTGTCTGTGTAATATTTCATGAAAGGTAAAGCTAATCTTGAAATGTTTTCATCAACTGCTTCAATTACTCGACACCATGGTGAGTTTCTATTCATGCTAACATCTATCAACATTTCTGCATAATTGAGCTGATCCTCCTCCTCAGGAGTAATGTAACCTCCTCGAGCTCTTGCCGCTGCAGCAGTAGCGAGACGCATATTGGTTGTTAATGGGTGTATATTGAATTTACTCCAAATATCAATATTTGATGATATAAGGGCTTCCAATATGGAACGTTTGTCATTACATTTCACAATAGGTAGAGTCTTGGTTGATACCATGACAAAATTTAGATATTTTGTCATCCGTTGGAAAAAAATCAAACTTCAGTTTGGATAAACTCACCTGACTAAAGTCACCTGCACAGACAAATACATAAAAACGTGGCTTTTCCCATATTATCTTAAATGCATCAATTACAGCTTCAATAAGCATGCGATCGTTTGATATGAATTCATCCCAGAATATGACATACACTTGATACAAAAATTCACAACGTTCTTTCCTCAAATTGCACGTAGGAAGATCAATATCATCAATATCCTCTTCATCTTCTACAGGATATCCAAATAAAGAATGTGCAGTTGAAGCACCTTCAAAAATTAAAGCAGCAAGACTCGTTGAGGCACAAAGCGATATAAGAATTCCATGACTACGACATGCAGCATGCAACTTCTTGAACAGACATGATTTACCAGTCCCACCAGGTCCACTTATGAAATGAAATACGTGCTCATTTACATCATCACGATTTGCTGCCTTGAATGAAAGAATTGACCTCATTATATTGTCAAATGCAACCTGCTGTTCGTTGTTGTTAGGAAATGTTTCGTTAAGATGTTCAAGTTCAACACGCTGTCTTGCAATTGCTTCATCATTTATCCAAAGCCTTATTTCTTCCTCAACTTCAGTTGGCACTCTATTAGGTTTTGGGAAACCAAACTTTTCCAGTGATGAATTACTCTTGCGGAATTGACGCTCTAAAGATTGTAACATCTTGATATACGCAATATCTTCTGTTTCTGTATGATCATCAAAAATTATAAAATCACGATACATGCATCTTCGTCTATTTACATCATCAAAAATGTCACGAGTGGCATATCCATGAAGAGTCAGTATGACAAAATAACTCCTGCACTCTTGACCTGTTCCGTTTATGCACATTTCATCAAATGTTGCTCGCACATCGACAATGCTGTCTACATATCCATGAGCAATAGCAGATTGCTGATAGCTGCTAAATATGATAGGGTCTCCCCCTCCTCTTTCAGGATGATAGGTTAATACATCTTGATCATTCATAGCTGTCCTGTTCAACAGAATCAAACGAAGATAATATATGTCCCCGCTAGTTATGTATTGCATTTCCATCCGAACACATCTCTTCAATGATTTTAAAGGACAAAACACATAGCGAATTAGTTGATTTTGCCCAATATATATTTTGAAATAATGCCGATTCAGTTCTACATCATTTTCAGTGTTGGGATTATCTTGATAATATTTCGGTAGGTTTGTAGAGCTGTTGTACTTGCTAAAGAATTCGGTGAACTTCAGGTTGTTTAGAACATTTGGTCGATTGTAATATATCTGTAAATCTGTTACTTCACCTCGAGTCTCAAAGTCGTCTAATTGTGCTTTAGTTCGAACTTTAATTGTGCAGACAGGAGGATCTGGTGCTGGATAATCCTGGTATCCATATAATCGCCATACCGCTGACATAGACGACATTGTTCTCCCATACATGAAGAGCTTAACCTCATCTCTTGAGTCTTGCTGTTCCTCGTTACTCAAACAGATTCTTTCCGTTTTTGATGCACCTTTGTAACAATACTTGTACATATATAATGCACAATATGCAGATCCACTGAATTCAACATTTATGTGTGAATCCCAATCCATCATAATGGACATATTATACGGAACTATCATCAAATCACGATCTTCTCTACGTCGATATACAACTCTGTGTTTTAGTTGATGCACATAACTCTCTGGAATTATTTCAGTGCGACTGTATCCTCTTTTGCAATTATCACCGATTTGTTTCTTGCAACCATTTTCAGCTACTGCACATTTGTGTGTGTTATGCATTCGAACTAATTCAATGGCTTTTTGTTTGTACTCATCCGTAATATTTCGACAGTTGCCTGACTGAAATATGTTTTGATTTTCTTCACCTTCAAAACGTGGAATCTCAGCAATAAAAAAACCATTAACAAAACTGATAAGATCATCATTGTTTCGATCATGAATGTCATGGGCATTTTCGAGTCTTGCCACTAAATGTGCATGAGGCAGACCTCGATATTGATATTCAATTACATGAAACTCATAAATTGGTTTACGCCCGCCAAAATACTTCCCATGCCTTAAATTCATTTTGAACTGATCTAGCCTTGACTTAAAAACTGCTCCGGTCACATCTGGCCGATCAAATGCTGTTTGTCCATGTAGTAACTGTGACAATATTTCAGGCCATTTTGGATTGCATGTCAGTGTGATGAATACATGAGGACAACCAAATTCAGACACCAATACCAAAGCATTCCGTGCTAACGAAGCCATGTGACGTGGAGAGCCATGGACACTGGCAGGTAAATATGAGT
>JBIPMC010000304.1:0-2847 GCA_044369345.1 Terrimicrobiaceae bacterium | reverse complement strand
CATGCGCACCAAATGGCACACCAAATGACGCAAACCGAGGAGCGGCACTTCGAGGGCCGAATGGGGGCAATCCGCCCGTCCGTTACGATGAGGAACAGGACCCTGGGCGGTCATGGTCCTTCGCGTCTATCACCCCGTCCGGGTCTCGCTGCGCAACTGATGAGCGGGGCGATCTACCCCAGAGCGGTTCTCGCCTTTTGCAATTCCGAGAGTTTGGCGATCCAGTCTTGCTGGCGTTGGCGGTGGTCGGCGACGACTTCGGCGGGGGCGTTTTGGACGAAGGTTTCGCTCGAAAGTTTTTTGGCGACTTTTTCGATCTCGGCTTCGACTTTGCGTATTTCGCCGTCGAGGCGTTTGGCTTCGGTGGCGGGGTCGATGATGCCTTCGAGCGGAAGGTAGATCGTGCCGATGTCGGTGGGGCAGGCGGCGTGGCCAGCAGGGGAGGTTTCGCAGAGCGTGATCGATTCGGCGTGGAGGAGGATCGCGAGAACGGGGAGTTCGTTTTTAACCCAATCGGCGGCGGGGGCGAGTTGCCACGGCAGGCGGCGGTTGCCTTGGATCCCGTAGGTGGCACGGAGGTTGCGGGCCGCGGAGACAGAGGCGAAGACGGTGCTGGCGGGGGAATCGGCCTCGAATCCGGCGGGCTCGGGCCAACCGGCGTGCATGATGGTTTCCGTGCCAAAGCCCAAGCCGTGCCAGAGTTCCTCGGTGATGAATGGCGTGTAGGGATGGAGGAGTTGGAGGACTCGTTTGATGGTAAAGTCCAGCGTGGCCAGCGTGCCGGCGCGGCGGGGCGATTCGGTGGCGAAATCGGATTTTGCGACTTCAATGAAGCGATCACAAAAATCGCCCCAGACGAAATCGTAGAGCGCTTGGGCGATGTCGCTGAATTTGTAGGTCTCATAGCCTTCGTTGACGCGGCGGATCGTGGAGTCGAGCCGGGCGAGGATGTCTTGAGCGAAAAGCGAGAGTTCGTGTTTCGAGGGATCGGCCTGCGGGTCGAGCGGGCCTTGCATTTGCCGGAACCGGCAGGCGTTCCAGAGCTTGTTGCAGAAGTTGCGGCCTTCGACGATCTGCTGTTCGTCGAATTTGATGTCCTGCCCTTGTGGAGCGATGCGAAGGAGGCCGAAGCGAATGCCGTCGGCTCCGAACTTGGCTATGAGGTCGAGCGGGTCGGGCGAGTTGCCGAGGCTCTTGGACATCTTACGGCCCTGTTTGTCGCGGATGATGCCTGTGAAGTAGACATCGCGGAATGGGATTTCGCCTGTGTATTCAAGGCTCGACATGATCATGCGGGCGACCCAGAAGAAAATGATGTCCGGACCTGTGACGAGCACGCTGGTCGGGAAGAATTTCTTTAGCGCGGCAGCGTCCATGGTCTCGTGGGCCCAGAGCCACGAGGAGAACCAAGTGTCGAGCACATCGGGATCTTGCACCCAACCCTCGCCTGGAGACTCGATCTGGCAGCGGACTTCGTCGTTTCGATACCAAACCGGAATCCGGTGCCCCCACCAGAGTTGACGGGAGATGCACCAGTCCTGGATGTTTTCGAGCCAGTGGTCGTAGACCTTTTCCCAGCGGTCGGGGAAGAAGCGGATGAGGTGGTTGCGGACGGCGTCGCGGGACTCTGCGGTTTTCGGATATTGGAGGAACCACTGCTCGGAGAGGCGGGGTTCGATCGGGACATCGGCGCGTTCGCTGAAACCCACATTGTTTTCGTGTGGCTCCTCTTTCACGAGGAGGCCGAGTTCCACGAGTTTGGCGACGGCTTCGGTGCGGGCTTCGAAGCGGTCGAGGCCTGCGAATTCCTCGCCAGCGAGTTCGTTGAGGGTCGCGTCGGGATTGAAGATGTCGATGACAGGGAGTTTATGGCGCAGGCCGATTTCGTAGTCTGTCTTGTCGTGCGCGGGGGTGACTTTGAGCACGCCTGTGCCGAATTCGAAATCGACCGCCTCGTCGCTGATGATCGGGATGAGGGCTTCAATATTCGCGGGGAGGGGACGGCGGACATGGAGGCCGATGAGTTCGGCGTAGCGCGGGTCCTTCGGGTTCACGGCCACGGCGGTGTCGGCCATGATTGTTTCAGGGCGCGTGGTGGCGATCTCGAGAAAGGTGCCGGGTTTTTCCACAACCTCGACGCGGTAGTGGTAGAAAAAGGATTTCTGGGTTTTCGGGATGACCTCCTCGTCACTGAGTGCGGTGAGTGAGACCGGGCACCAGTTTACCATCCGTTTGCCTCGGTAGATGAGGCCCTTCGCGTGGAGATCGACGAAAACCTCCTGGACCTTGCGCGCGTAGGCGTCGTCCATCGTGAAGCGCTCGCGGGTCCAATCGCAGGAGCAGCCGAGTTTTTTGAGCTGGTTGATGATGATGCCGCCGTGTTTGTCCTTCCACTCCCAGATGCGTTTCAGGAATTCGTCGCGGCCGAGGTCATGGCGGGTTTTCTTTTCCTCCTTGCGGAGCTTCCGTTCGACGACGGTCTGGGTGGCGATGCCGGCGTGGTCGGTGCCGGGGAGCCAGAGGACTTCGTGGCCGGTCTGGCGGGCGCGGCGGGCGAGGATGTCCTGCAGTGTGTTGTTGAGCACATGGCCGAGCGTAAGCACGCCGGTGACATTCGGCGGCGGGATGACGATCGAATAGGCGGGCTTCGGCGAGGCGGGATCGGCGGTGAAATGGCCGCGTTCGAGCCAGCAGGAATACCATTTTTCTTCGACGGGCTGAGGCTCGTAGGCCTTGGACAATTCAGACATGGCGCGGGATTCAATCGGGTTCGCCGAGAGCGAGAAAGCGGAAAGTGCGGACGCGGCTCAGACTCCGCCGAAGCGGCGGGAGCGACCGGCGTAGTCC
>JBIPMC010000305.1:0-2847 GCA_044369345.1 Terrimicrobiaceae bacterium | reverse complement strand
TCCCGATCCCAAAAAAGCCGTCGCTGAAGGCCTCGAACATCTGGGCCTCGCGCATCGAAAAAAGCAACTCGCCGGCCAACTCTCCGGCGGCTGGAAGCAGCGAATGGCCCTCGCGGCCTGCCTCCTTCACAAGCCTCGCCTCCTCCTCCTCGATGAACCCACTGCCGGCGTCGATCCGAAAGCCCGGCGCGATTTTTGGGATGAAATCCACGGCCTCGCCGAGCAGGGTCTGACTTTTCTCGTCACCACCCACTACATGGATGAGGCAGAACTCTGCGACCGCCTTGCTTACATCTCGCTTGGCAATCTCCTCGTCGATGGAACCCCTGCCGAGGTTGTCCAAAAAGCCCGCCTTGTCACTTGGTCAGTCACCGGGCCGAGGTTGAGCGAACTTGCCCAAAAACTCCGCGCGGAACCCGGTGTCGAACAAGCCGTAGCCTTCGGAAAATCCCTTCATGTCAGCGGTGGCGACGCCGAGATTCTCGATCAAGTCATCGCCCGATACATGACGCCAGATCACGAGTGGACCAAAGTCCCCGCGTGTCTCGAAGACGCTTTCATCCACCTCATGCAGGCCAAATGAACTTCTCCAAGCGATTCTCTCTTGCCCGCCTGTGGGCCATGATCGTGAAGGAATTCATCCAAATGGCCCGCGACCGCCTGACCTTTGCGATGATCCTGGGCATACCGGTGATGCAGCTCACGGTCTTCGGTTTTGTGATTAACACCGACCCGCGCCATATGCCCGCCGGCGTGCTTCTCGCCGACTCTGGCCCACACGGGCGCACCCTCCTCGAGGGGCTCAAAAACAGCACCTACTTCGATTTCGTCAAACAAGTGGACTCCGAAGCCGAGGGCCAAAAAATGCTCCTGCGCGGCGAAATCCAATTCCTCGTGAATATCCCCGAGAATTTCTCCCGTGATCTCCTGCGAGGTGATCGCCCCGCCGTCCTCGTCGAAGCCGACGCCAGCGACCCCACCGCCACCAGCGGCGGCATCAACTCCCTTAACGGCGTCCTCAACACCGCCCTCCTCGCAGATTTCAAAGGCCCGCTCGCCTTCCTTGCACAAAAGTCACCCTTCATCGACATGCGCATCCACGCCCTCTACAACCCCGAGGCCATCACGCAATACAACATCGTTCCAGGTTTGATCGGCGTGGTTTTGATGATGACCCTTGTCCTTATCACAGGCCTCGCCATAACCCGAGAAAGCGAACGCGGCACGATGGAAAACCTCCTCTCGATGCCCCTGCGCCCGACCGAGGTTTTGATCGGAAAAATCACGCCCTATATTTTCGTCGGCTACATCCAGGTGAGTATCATCCTGCTCGCGGCGCGGTTTTTATTCCATGTGCCGATCCATGGCGACCTCCTCGTGCTGCTGCTGGCTTCTTTTTTCTACATCGCCGCGAATCTCGCCATGGGCATCACCTTTTCGACGATGGCCAAAAATCAACTCCAAGCCATGCAGATGTCGGCCTTCATTTTCCTGCCATCAATTTTGCTCTCCGGCTTTCTCTTTCCCTTTCGCGGCATGCCCGGCTGGGCCCAAGTGATCGGCGAAATCCTCCCTATCACCCACTTCCTCCGAATCGCCCGTGGCGTGATGCTCAAAGGCATTGGCTTCGAAGAGCTCGCCCGCGAAATCTGGCCCATCGCCCTATTCGCTGGCGTTGTCCTCTTTCTCGGAGTCAAACGCTACCGCCAGACTCTGGATTGATCCTATAAGCCTTTCGGGATTAGCCTAAAACACAGCGACATTCTCTTCATTCAGATTGATAATCCCCAAAATGGATTTTTAGACAGGAGAACAGGCTGAACAATATTCACAGAATCGGTTTATGAAAGCGGTGGCTAAGACAAAAAATCCGATGCGATGAGGAACAATTCATTTGCCCTCAGTGCTCTCTGTGCTCTGTGGTTAATTCTGCTGGATTCGGGATAATACCAAAATCTGGATTTGTTTGGACTTTTAGAAAGTGGTTCGGGAGCACCAGGTCTCGGGGATCGCGTCCGCCTCGGGTGCCGTCGGGCGCGCTCGCCGCCAGTTGTGTGCGTCAAGTTCAGCTAAATGGATGCGATTGGTAGGGGGTTTGTTTTTTGTTTGTTGGTTTTATCGGCCCGGTTTTTGTTATGGCGCAATAGCGCCTCAATGCTCCCCCGAGCCTCAGGGTTACGGTGTCGCGCTGCCGCCCTGGATAGTCGCTCGGTGTAATGTTAGGCTGCCCCTTCTGCCGCCCGGATTTCGATTTTTCTTTGCTCCTGCAAGCCCTGCATCTTCCAGATACCGGTGAGCATCGATCCAGTCCTCGAGGATCACCCGGGCCTGCGCCTAGAGCAGCTTCTTGCAACTCTCCTCGTTGGTGATTTTTCATGTTAGAAATTTTAAGCTTGCAACAGGGGGGGGGCGATTTATGGATGGCTATTAGATTTTTTTACCCCAATGAAAGACCCCAATAAAAATAATAATCCCCAGTGGCAGTGTTTAGTGACCCAAGAGAAAAAGCTCAGATCGTTTTGGTATGCTGTTATACCGATTTCGGAGCTCTCGTCTGGGCCGAAGCCTTTTGTGCTTCTCGGGGAAAAAATTGTACTATGGCTTGATGAGGCAGGTAAGCCAGCGGCAGCTCAAGACCGTTGTTGTCATCGCTCGGCGAAACTCTCAGGTGGCTGGGTTGACCAAGGTATCTTGATTTGCCCTTACCATGCGTGGGGTTTCGCTTCCACAGGGCAGTGTGTGCGGGTTCCGCAGCTGGTGGATCGGACCATTCCTAAAAGCCACTGCATTCCTGTCTACCACTGTAAAGAGCGTTACGGATATGTTTGGGTATGTCTAGAAGATCCG
>JBIPMC010000045.1:0-9617 GCA_044369345.1 Terrimicrobiaceae bacterium | reverse complement strand
CGCAGCGAAACTGCAACACCGTTATTGAAGCCTATGTCCAAGGTTTGCGCGACAGGGGCAAGTCCTACAAATGCGCCATCGACGCCGCTCTGTGGTTAATTCTGCTGGATTCGGGTTCAAGCTTCATCGCACGATCTCAGCCGCCAGTTTCGTGTCCGTCGGGAAGGTGATGTTCTTCTCTGGGACTGTGGTATCAACAACGAGATCCGTTTTCTGGCCTTCTCCCCGTGCAGATCGATCGTGGAAGTCAAAAATTCGCTCGGCTTCCTCTTTGCCGATGCGTTTGCGGAGATGTGTCAACTCGCTCGAATCGCACGGCGATCCCCAGCGCATTGCCCGCTCCCTGCAGAAAAATTGTGAGTAGGGATTTTCACTCCAAAACTCTAACTACACCTCGTCACTGAGGTTCCTAAAGCTCTTGAGCCGGAGAAGCCGCACCAAGAGGCGAATGGTTAAAGCCACATGCCCCTCCTTGCAGTCAAAAGAACCAAAGTTTTTTTCAAAACCTTACATTCGATGGCCTATGTCAAGCGGTAAATCAGACGCTGCGGGTCAATGTGCTTTTCGCAACCGGGAAGCAAAAAGAATGTTTGAGCGGTGTCGGAAGAAGTGGGTTTGATTAACGCGGATTGAAGAGATTTTGAATAAGCGGAAAGATTTTACCTGCAATCCAAAATAGCAGGAATCGCGCCTATTGCATTCCAAAAAATATGTTAAATATGCTCTTATGGTCGACTATTTCGCGGCCGGTATGGGAATGGTTTCCGGGGTCAGTGCCTTGGCTAGTGAGGCAAGGCCTTTGTATTTCTTGCCGGTTTTTTTCACCATGCCACGAGAGACAAGGTTTTGGAGTTTCTCATAGGCGCGGAGACGGAGCATTTCCTCTCCCCCGCTGGCCGCGTTTCTTGCCCGAAGGCGCTCGTGGACTTGGTCGAACAATTGTTTGAACTCGAACGAGGTCTTTTTTGTCAGAACAGCCACCAACTCTTCAGTCACTAAATCGGGACCGCGTCTAGAGAAAGCACTTTTTCTTTGCATAAGCATAAGTTTCGAAATATAGCAGGCATGTCTATCTCTGGCCAGTTCTTATTTTGTCTGAACCCAGAGGGAGCATGAGGGCGGCGCTTGGGTGAGGCCGTATTTTTAAGTTTTTCGGGTTGTCAGAGCGCGTAATTCGCGCGATTATCCTCACCTGCCGCTCACGTGGCGGAACTGGCAGACGCGCACGGCTCAGGACCGTGTGGGGTAACCCTTGGAGGTTCGAATCCTCTCGTGAGCAATTCCTTCCGGCCCGAATCAAATCGTGAACGAAACCCTCGCACAGTCAGACCCGGAATTTGTCAAAAAGACATTCGCCGCAATCGCGGGCCGGTATGATTTTGCGAATCACTTGCTGAGTGGCGGGTTGGATTTTCTTTGGAGGCGTAAGCTGGCACGATTGGTGGCGCGAAGGCATCCGGTGGACATCCTCGATTTGGCGACCGGGAGCGGGGATTTGGCTCTGGCACTGTCAAAGGCTTGTCCACCAGCCAAAGTCGTTGGGGCTGATTTTTGTCTGCCGATGCTTGAAATGGCGCGGCGTAAAAGGGTGCGCCATCTCATTCAAGCGGATGGGCTGGCATTGCCGTTTCATGATGAAAGTTTCGATGTCGTGACGATGGCGTTTGGGTTGCGAAATATGGCGGATTGGGGGGCAGCGATCCGGGAGGCCCGCCGGGTTCTCCGTGGCGGAGGGGCTTTGTATGTGATGGATTTTTCCCTGCCGGATTCGGAATTCGTGCTGAAGTTCTATCGATTCTACCTGCACCGGATTCTGCCCGGCATTGCCCAGTGGGCCACGCGGCGACGCGATGCCTACGAATATCTCGGCAAAACCATCGAGACCTTCCCGAGCGGCCTCGTGATGAACGCGCTGCTGAAATCTTGCGGTTTCAAATGCGAGCCTCCCCGCAAAATGGTGTTTGGCGCCGTATCGATTTACTGCGGCACGGTGGAATGAAAAATCAGTCTCCGAAGAAAATCTCCACCGCCCGGGCCATTTGCACAATTTGAGAGCGGGGGTCGACACGACGGGATTTGTGGACTGCTTGCGCAATGGGCACATCGTGGGTCTCGTAATTTTTGTAGCTCACCATCGAGCCGAATTTCCCCTCGGCAATCAACTGCACGGCCTTGACGCCGAAACTCGTGCCGAGAATGCGGTCAAGCATGGTCGGGGCTCCGCCGCGCTGGAGATGGCCGAGCACGCAATTGCGGACCTCCTTGCCGGTTCTCTCGCCGATTTCCCGCCCAACTATTTCGCCAATCCCGCCGAGGCGGTTTTCGCCGCTGGCGGTGAGGTGGCGTGATTGGCGGCCGCTGATGGTGGCAGCGCCCTCAGCCACGACAATCATGGTGCATTTCGCACCTTCGCGGTCGCGCCGTGCGATCTCATGGCAGATTTTATCGAAATCAAAGGGAATCTCGGGAATCAAAATAATGTCCGCTCCGCCGGCGAGCCCACCGTGAAGGGCGATCCAGCCGGCATGGCGGCCCATGACCTCCAGCACCATCACGCGTTTGTGGCTTGTGGCCGTGGTGTGGAGCCGATCGAGCGCGCTGGCAACGCATTCCACGGCGGAATCGAAACCGAATGTCATGGCCGTGGCTTCGAGGTCGTTGTCGATGGTTTTCGGCACCCCCACGACGGGGAGACCGGCTTTGTGGAGTTGCAGGGCGGTGCTCAGGGACCCGTCGCCTCCGACCACAATCAAGGCATGGAGTCCGAGGTTTTGGAATGTTTGACGAGTCTTGCCGAGGATTTCGGCGGGAATGAATGAGGGCTGGCGATGACCTCCGCGTTTGACGAACTGGCCGCGGTTCACGGTGCCAATCAGCGTTCCGCCGAGGTGCATGATTCCCGAGGTCGCCTTGCGATCAAGGATCGTAAATTCATTTGGGGAAAGAAGACCCTCGAAGCCGTCGTGGAAGCCGATTAGCTCCCATCCGAGTTTTTCGGCGGCGCGACTGGCAGCGCGAAGCACGGCATTGAGACCAGGGCAATCCCCGCCGCTCGTGAGAATCCCGATGCGTTTGCGATCCATCGGGGCGGAACTCAAAGTGTGGATCCCTTTTTGGTGGGACGGCCTTCAGAGGCCCAGGTGTCGTAGAGTGCCCATCCGTGTCGAATTAGTCCTAATCCATCCCGAAAGCGGTCGGTTGATCCAAGAAGCACCACGCTGATTCGACGGGGAGTAACCAGGACATTGTCGCCTTCGCGGCGGGATTCTGGAGGGCGATCAGCTGAAAGTATCAGGCAATCCCCAGCCCGGCGCGTGCGACCGGTTTTGACGCCATCGATGTTGTCCTGACCGACGAGTTCGTTCGTGTTTTTGATTTCGATGGGGTTGTCGAGTCCGTTGCGAAGGACATGGATCACGCGGGATTTCTGGGCGACATAAAATTTGAACGCTGCGTCGTTATAGGCATGCCGCGTGAGTCGGGCGAAATCCTCGGCCGTGGAGTGGGGGAGGGTCTGCCCTTTCGGCAGATTGTCCATCCCGGAGGGGTTGAGAAACAGGGTGCGACTCATGAATAATGTGCGTGCCAAGGCGTTCATCTGGGCGACAAAATTATCTATCGGATCGAGGCCTTCGGTGTTGGGGATGCGGGAACCGACATGATCAGCGAGAGCGTTCGCAGCGACATTGTCCGAGGCCAGAAGCGCGCAATACATCAAGTCGCGGAGGCTGGTGGCGTCGCCAGGCAGGAGGCCGACCGAGCTGCTTGCTCCATTGGTAAAAGCTGTGTTGGACAATGGCACCTGTGCGGAGAGATCGACTTGGTGCAGGTTCGCCCAATCCAGAACGACCATGCAGGTGGCGATCTTTGTGAGGCTGGCGACCTGGAGTTTCTCCTTGGGTTTTTCGGCTTCGAGAATTTGGCCGGTTTGGTTGTCGAAGATGATGTAGCTCTCTTGAGCCCGAACCTGGCCGAGAATCAACGATCCGAAAAGGAGCGCCAACAAGGTTTGGAGCGAAAGGTTTTCGCGGATTTTCATTGTCCCGGACGATACCGGCGCGGTCGGTGAGTTCAATCCTATTCAGGCTCCGCAAGCCAGTGATATCAGGAATCCGATCAAAAAAGTTCGTTCCCGAGCGAAGAGAAATGATACTTTATTTGGAATGCGAATTCTTTCGGGCATCCAGCCATCCGGCACGCCGCACCTCGGTAATTATTTCGGGATGATGAAACCGGCGATCGAGCTTCAAGAGCGTGGCGAGGCGTATTATTTCATTGCCGATTTCCATGCCCTCACGACCGTTCAAAACGCGGGGGAACTCCGCGCGAATGTCCGCGAACTAGCCTTGGACTTTCTCGCCTGCGGACTCGATCCGGCGCGCTCGGTTTTTTTCCGCCAATCCGATGTGCCGCAAGTCGCCGAGTTGGCTTGGATTCTCAGCACTGTCACTCCCATGGGGCTGCTGGAGCGTTGTCACTCCTTTAAAGACAAAACCTCGCGCGGGATCGCCCCCTCGCACGGCCTCTTCGCCTACCCGGTGCTGATGGCTGCCGATATTTTGATTTATGACAGCGACATTGTTCCAGTCGGCCGCGACCAGAAGCAACACCTCGAGGTGACCCGCGACATCGCGGTCAAAATGAATGAGGCCTACGGCGAGATTTTCAAGCTCCCCGAGCCGGCGATCCAGGAATCCACAGCGGTTGTTCCAGGCCTCGACGGTGCGAAGATGAGCAAGAGTTACCACAACACGATCGATCTTTTTGCTCCGGAGAGTGTGCTCCGCAAAAAAATCATGGGCATCAAAACCGATTCCACTCCCGTCGAGGCGCCGAAGCCTGTGGAGGGCTCCGTGATTCTTGCGCTTCACAAGCTCGTGGCTTCCGAGGCCGATCACCGAGCGATGGAAAATGATTTTCTCAACGGTGGGGTCGGCTACGGCGATCTCAAGAAACGCCTCTTCGCTGCCGTGTGGGAATACTTTGCGACTTTTCGATTGAAACGGGCTGAATTGGAGTCCGACCCGTGGCATGTGGAAAAAGTTCTGGCCGATGGTGCTAACAAAGCCGCCGCCGTTTCAGATGGGGTCATGCGACGCGTTCGCGAGGCTGTCGGAATCGGGGTGGGCATCGACAAGGCAGCGAGTCGCAAGTAGTTTTCATTCGTGTTTGAAGGAAACCGCCGTTTTGAAATCACCGCCGTCAAGGCGCTGATCGCCATCAATGTCTTGATCTTCGTGCTGATGCTTGTATCGCCGTCGCTGGCCGATTTTGTGGATGCTGTTTTTGGCTTGAGCACTCGCGGCCTCGCGAAAGGGATGATCTGGCAATTCGTAACCTACCAGTTCGTCCACGCCGGTTTTTTGCACCTGCTGGTGAATATGCTCGGCCTCTGGTTTGCGGGAAATATTCTGGAGCGTATTTTTGGAGTCCGCCGATTTTTTGTTTTTTATCTTCTGTGCGGTATTTTCGGCGGGATTCTCCAAATCGCCTTGAGCCCGGGGCCTGCGACAGTTGTCGGCGCTTCGGGGGCGGTTTGCGGACTGGTTGCGGCGTTTTCGACGATGTTTCCTCAAATGCCCGTTACGGCTTTGATTTATATTGTGCCCGTCCGCATGCGCGCCATGTGGCTGGGAATTATCGTGGCCGGTGTTTCGCTTTTCCTGATGCTGACCGGATGGTTTGGAGATATCGGCAATGCAGCGCACCTCGGTGGCGTGATCGCCGGGTTTGGTCTCGTTAAATTCTACCGCCGCAAAGAGCGGTTTTACTGAGAGTCAGCGGGACCAGCTTGGCTCCGAGACTTTGCCGAGCCCGGTGACGATTGGCGTGCGGCGGCCCTTCAGTGTATCGAGCAGAACAAGCGAGGTGCCCTCGCTGTAGATAATATGGCGGGAATTTGGCCCGAAGGCAGGATCCTGGCCCTGCGCGAGGATTCGGGTCATCCCACTGGCGAGGTCCACGAGTGCGATGTTGAAACCTCCCTGACGCGCCGTGAAAGCCACCTTGGTGCCATCCGCCGACCAGCTTGGCTCGGTGCAGTAGCTGTAACCGGTCGGAACAAGGCGAGGGGAACCGCCGGCGGCACTGATTCGGAAAAGTTGCGGGCCGCCACGATCATCGGAGGAGTAAATGATCTCGGAACCGCTGGGCGACCAAGTTGGCGAGGATTCCACTCCTCGTGTGCGAGTGAGTCGGTTGGCCCCGCCGCCAATCGCGCTGGCGATGTAGAGTTCGGGGTTGCCATCGCGGCTCAGGGTGCAGGCGATGCGACCGCCTTCGGGCGAAAAGTTCGCGCCAGAGTTTGTGCCCGGAAATTTCAAAATCCGGCTACGGGCACCGCTGGAAAGATCGATCAGGTAGATATCCGCATAACCGCTCTGGTAGCCGGTGTAGGCAACCTTGCTTCCATCCGGGGAAATCGCGGGGGCGACGCTGATCGCTCCGTCGCGTGTGACTTGCACGGGATTCGCGCCATCATAGTCGGCGATGTAAATTTCCTTCGAGCCCGAGCGGTTGCTCACAAAGGCGATCTTCGAGGTGGCGATGCCTTTTGTGCCGGTGAGCGTTTCCACGATGTCGTCGGAAAATTGATGTGCGCAGCTACGGATGTGGCCCGAGTAGGTTTTTTGAAGAACGACGCTACCCCGGTTGTCGGTGACGACACCTTGCAAGGATCCTCCGGCGGCGTTTCCTCCAACGCTGTAGGTCGAGCGTTCCGGCAGGCCGATGCTGAAAACTCCTGAGAGGTCGAGGTCGTTAGCGACAATCTTTCCCGCGAGGCCGCCATCGTTTCCGGCAAAAGGCTTCAAGGCGATGTTGATGGCATCGCTTTTTTTAACGGTGATTGTGGCTTCCTGCGCGAAGGCGGGTGAGGTGGCAATGAGGGCGAGGAAAAGGCTGGCGGAAATTTTTCGTAGCGTCGGAGTCATGGTGGTTTTTTGCAAAGGGTAATGGTTTTTACAAGTCAGGAGCGGAATCTACGCCCTACGGGAAAACACCCGAGGTTTTGGAGTGTGCGCGACTGGCGGTTGGCGAGTTCCAGGGAGCGGCGCACTTTTGGAGTCGAGGGATTGCCCTCGATCTCGATGTAGAAAACATATGTCTGCGGTTGTCCCGGCACGGGTCGGGAGACGATGCGGGTGAGGCTGACTTTCTGCCTCGCGAATGGGCCAAGGAAGGCATGTAGGCTGCCGCAGGTGTTTTTCAAGGCCGCAATGAATGCGGTGCGGTCGGCACCAATGGTGGTCGCTGGGTTGCGCCCGATGGTGAAAAAACTCGTGACATTGACCTCGCTGCCGCGCCCCGGGTTTTCGAGAACATCAAGGCCGTAGATTTTGGCTGCTCCCGGGGAGGCGAGAGCGGCGGCAGATTTTGAAGCGGCGGCCTTCTCGGCGGCTGTCGTGGTGCTGGCAACCGGCACCAGTCGTGCACCCGGATGGTATTTTTTCAACCATTCGCTGTGGTGTTTGATTTGCGTGAAGTGGGAATAGACAGTCTTCGGAAGCGTGCCCTTGTGGCCGAGCAGTGCGATCCGGATGTCGAGAGAGAGTTCTTGTGTGATGAATACTGAGCCCGCGTGGCGGATCAAAAGATCGATTGTGTCGTGGACCGTGCCGCCTGAGGAATTCTCCACTGGCACCAATCCCAGGGGCGCTTCGCCGGAAAGAACACTCTCGAAAACTCCATCAATCGCAGGGCAGGGGACAAGGTCGGCTTTCGCACCGAAGCGAGCTCTGGCGAGTATTCCCGAGAAAGTCCCCTCCGGTCCAAGATAGGCCACGCGATTCATATTTGAGCATCCAACCACAAATGTCCGCTCGCGCGCAAACCTCGCCTGATTTCCTCGGAAATCCTCAGCGAATTACCATTTCCTCACGCGGGAGAACCACAGGATTCCTAAAAAGACGAGCACGGCGAGGACATTCACTGCCATGAAAGGCCAGGCGTGGCCCTCGGAGGGTATTGGCAGTTCCACATTCATCGAAAAAATGCCCACGACGAGGTTGGCCATCATGATGGCGATAGTCCAGATGGTGAATTTTTTGATAAGAGTATTCAGGTTGTGGCTCACGATCGACGCGCGGGCGTCCATGAGGCCGGCGACGACCTGCGAGTAAATCTCGGAGCGGCGGAGGCATTGCTGGTTCTCAATGATGATGTCTTCGAGAATGCCGAGTTGGTCGTGGTCGAAGCCGAGGCGGGTCGCGTAGGTCTTGAGTTTGTCGAAAAGCGCTCCATTCGAATTGATCGCGTTCAAGATGTAAACGAGGCTTTTCTCCAGCGCGAACATGTTCAGGAGGTAGCGGGTTTCCATCGAGGTGATGATGCGGCGCTCGAGCGAGTCTGAGAGCATGTTGATGGCCTTCAGGTGGCCTTCGAAATGGCTGATGCTCTGATAGAGAAGCCGCAAGATCACATCCTGGATCGAGAAAATGCGGAGAGGAGCGCGGCCCTCGAAAAGCGGGGCGTCGTCGGGCATAACCACCACGATCCGGTCCTCATAAAGAAACACGCCCGTAGAGGTCATTTTGAGCAGAAAATTGTCGTCGGCGGAGAAACTCTTCGGGCGTTTGAAAATCAATGCGGCGTGGTCGGCCTCGAATTCGAGACGCGAGAGTTCATCGGGGTCCAGCGAGGAATGGAGCGTGTGATAGTCGATGTTGTAATACTCCAGCAGGTCGGCCTCGTCCTCGATGGTGGGGGAGTTGAAGACGATGATCTGGGCTTCGGCGGGTTCGCAACGAACTACGGTGCCGGCTTCTTCCGCGACGCGGTAATACGACCGCACGCCGCCGGATTTCGGCTCTGGAACCACTCCGGGCGAAGGGTTTTCGGCCGGTGCGTTGGGCGCCATGTTGGACATCGGGCAAACACTTTCCCGAATTCGTGAAGGGCGTCGAATTGTTTTTTTAATGCTGACTGAAAAAAGTCGCCCGCGTTTCGTCGTCGTTGCCTAAATGCCTCGGGCCGGTATTGTGAGGGCATGAGCAAGATTCGTTTTCGGATCGTCCCCCCGGTCGATCGAGCCGAGGGGAGAGTTTACATCACAGGCAGCCATCGCGATCTCGGCGGTTGGGATCCCATCAAAGCTCTGCCACTCGAGTTCGATGGAGTTTTTCACCAAGGCACGATCGAGGCTGATACCGGCATGCATATAGAATACAAGGTCACACGCGGGAGTTGGGAATCCGAGGCGGTCGATGCCTTCGGCCATGTGCCCGCGAATTATCGCCACGAGGTCTGGCTCGATGCCGGGCTGCAACACACCGTGGCGGATTGGAAGGATCGCTATTGCGGGCGATTGACCCGCGAGCGGCTGCATTCGCGCATTCTGGCCGGCGAGCGGGAGCTTTTGATTTGGCTGCCGGCGGGATACGGCACCCGAGCCGACACGCGCTTTCCCGTGATTTATCTTCATGACGGCTCGAATGTCTTCGACCCGCTCGGGAGCGTGGTTTCCGGAGTGGATTGGGCAGCGGATGAATGGGCGACACTCATGGCTCGCCGCTCGGTGATTCCCGAGTCGATTGTCGTTGGAGTTTGCCATCCGGACGGCTACTCGGAAGACAATGTGACGATGCGCGACTTCGAGTTGTCGCCGGAGTTTGGCGGTG
>JBIPMC010000052.1:0-8935 GCA_044369345.1 Terrimicrobiaceae bacterium | reverse complement strand
CCCTCAGAGGTGAGCAGTGGCAAAACGGTGTTCAGAAGATCAGAATCGATGTGGTTGGTCATGTGTGTGTTTTTGTTGGATGTGTTTTGTTGCACCCCAACACGAAACCACGCTGGCCAGCTCCCGGCGAACTTCGCGCAAGCCCTTTTCCGGGCACTCAGATCGTGAAGAGCCCAATTACAGAAGAAACTTTACACCCCCACGCCGTCTCAAAACCAGCCGCGCCTGGGCCATGAACGAAAATTTCCGAGAGTTTTGGAAGTGCGCCACATTTCAGGAAGCGAAGGAGTATTTCAAAAAATCGAAATTCTGGATGATGAAATCCGGCCTGCCGGAAATGAAAAAGGTCGCCAAGATGCTGGCTAAGCATGTGGTGGGATTGCTCAACTTCACGCTTTTCTCCATCACCAAAGCGGTAGCCGAGGGCTTCAACTCCAAAATCCAATCCCTCAAGGCTGATGCCCGCAGCTTTCGGAAAGCCTCCAACTACCGCACCAGAATCCTCTTCTATTGTGGCGGACTCGATCTCATTCCCTCCAACCACAAAATTCCGTGAAGAAGCAAAATAGCAACAAAAAGAGCCATGCATATTGACACATTTTGAAAACTCTTTGGGCTTTGTTTCACTGTGATACAAAGTGCGTTGGTGAGTCTTCACTCAGGAATCGGCGCTGACGCAGCACCGCCCTCCAAGGGGTTTTCGAATGGCGCTGACGCGCCGGGGTTTTATTTTTCGATCAAGCTGCTTTTGCAGAGATCGGCGTAGAGGCCACCGCAGGCGAGGAGTTCTTCGTGGCGGCCGCGCTCAAGGACTCGGCCGCGTTCGAGGACAAGAATTTGGTCGGCGTGGCGGACAGTGGAGAGGCGGTGGGCGATGACGAAGCTCGTGCGGTTTTCCATCAGGTGGTCGAGGGCTTCTTGGATGAGTCGCTCGGTGGCGGTGTCCACGCTGGCGGTTGCCTCGTCGAGGATGAGGATCGGCGGGTTTTTGAGGAGGGCGCGGGCGATGGAGAGGCGTTGTTTTTCGCCGACGCTGAGTTTCACGCCGCGCTCGCCAAGCTGCGCGTGGAGCCCCTCGGGAAGTCGCCGGATGAAATCCTCGGCGTTTGCGGCGCGGAGGGCCTGCCACATTTCCTCCTCGGTCGCCTCGGGTTTGCCGATGCGGAGGTTTTGGGCGGCGGTGCCGTTGAAAAGAAAACTCTCCTGCGTGACGACGGCGATGTTGTCGCGCAGGTGTTGCTTTGGGATGTCGCGTAGCGGGGTGCCGTCGATCGTGATTTGCCCGCCGGTGAATTCGTAGAAACGCACGAGAAGATTCACGAGGGTCGATTTGCCGGCGCCGGTAGAGCCGACGAGGGCGATCATCTCGCCGGCGCGCGCCTCGATGCTGACTTCGTGGAGGACGGGCAGCTTGGGGTCGTAGGAAAAAGAAACCTCGCGATAGGCAACATTTCCGCTGATCGGCTTGCGGGGCTGGTTTGCGCCCTCATCGAGCTCGGGTACGGAGTCTATGATCTCGAAAACCCGCTCACCCGCCGCGCGGCCGGATTGGAAAATCTGGTTGAGCTGATGGAGGCGTCCGACGGGTTCGTAGAGATAACGGGTGAGAACAAAAAATGCCACGAGCGCACCGATCTCGAGCTGTCCATCGAGAACTTGGCTCGTGCCAAACGCGGCCACAATCAGCAGGCCAAGTGACGAGAGATATTCCATGCCGGGTTGGTAAAATGCCCAGGCTTTCATCACGGTAAGCGTGGCGGTGCGGACCTTGTCGCTGGCTCTGTCGAACCGCGCATGCTCCCGCTCCTCGCTCGTGTAGGTTTTGATCTGGCGGATGCCGGCGATGTTGTCGTGGAGGATGGAATTGAGTGCGGAAACGGCTTTGCGCTGTTTGCGGTAGCGGGCGTGTGCGGTGAGCGTGTAGGCCATGGCGCCACCAGCGAGGAAGGGCATTGGTGCCAGAGCCGCTGCGGTCAGTGTCGGGCTATAGGCGAGCATGAGGCCACACACGACGAGGATTTGGAGAATCGCCACGCTGCCCTGTTCGATGCCATCGATGAGCACGCGTTCGACATTTGTCACATCCTCGACGAGGCGCGTCATGATGTCGCCAGTGGCTCGGTTGTCGAACCAGTGCAGGGGGAGCTTTTGGATGTGCGCGTAAAGTTTGCTCCGTAGATCGAAAATTACGCGCTGCTCGAAGTGATTGTTAAAAATAATGCGCAGGCTGTTGAGGCCGTTCTGCGCGAGGAAGGCGGCGAGGCCAATCGCGATGAGCGTAACCAACTGGTCGGGCCTGTCCTGGCCGATGACCTCATCCACGATGCGCTGGGTCACCGCCGGAAAGACAATCACCATCATCGTTCCTGCGACGGCGCAAAAGAGGGTCGCGAAAGCCAGCAACGGGTAGCGCCTCACATAGGGCAAAACTCGAATGAAAACCTGCATGGTGGCGGAGGAGTTGGCGGGGCTGCCGGTTATTTGTTTTCCATTTTGTAAACGCCGGTCCAGACGCCTTGGGGCGGGTTGGCTTTGAGGCGCAGGGCGCGTGCGAGCATCACGGTGGAGGGGGTGTCCTGCGAGTCGGGATTCAACTTCGGGCGGTTCCACTCGAGCCTGGCTGAGCGCTCGAAGGCCGCAATGGCGCAGTCCCATTGTTGCAAGAGATAGTGCGCCGTGCCCTCGTCGTAGATTTTGATGCACTCCTTGGTTTCCTCGTTGATGTCCGAGCGGAGGCAGACGATCTCGTGCATTTCGGCAGGCTCGGAGCGGCCCTGGACGATGATTTTGTCGAGGAAGCGGAAAACACAGTCGTCGCCCGCAGCCTCGGCGGCGCGGCGGGTTTCGCCGGTGACCATCGTGTAAACGCCGTAGCTCTTCGCGCCGCTCTCGCAGCGGGCGGCGAGGTTTACGGTGTCGCCCATCATGGTGTAGTTGAAACGGCGGCTCGAGCCCATGTTGCCGACGGTGGCGAAGCCGGTGTTCATGCCCATGCGCATGCGCATCCGGCCGACAATCGAAGGCCATTTTTCACCTTCCGAGACCCATTTTTTGCGGAGATCCGCCATGCGCTGGCGGAGCAACTGCGAGGCGACGCAGGCGCGCAGGGCGTGGTTTTCGACCGGCGCGGGGGCGTTGTAGATGCCGACGATGGCGTCGCCGATGTATTTGTCCACATAGCAACCCTGCTCCATCAGGATGTCCGTCATGGCGGTCAGATATTCGTTCATCAGCGCCACGAGTTGCTGCGGGGTGAGGAGTTCGGAGAAGCTGGAAAAGCCCGCCACATCGGAGAAGAACGCGGTGATCTCGGCATCGAAACCGCCGAGTTGCGGCTCATCGCCGCTCTCGACCATGCGCTCCACCAGAGCGGGCGAGAGGTAGGTGCCGAACATTCCTTTGATCCAGCGCTTCTGCTCTTCCTGACTGGAAAGTTGGAGGAATGTGCCCGCGAAGCCGCAGGAAATGGCAGCGCCCACCGGAGCGATGATCGGCAGGAGAAGTTCGTAGTGCTGAAAGAGAACAAAAGCCGCACCGATGTAGGCCAGGACGAGCCCTCCGCCGAGGAACATAGCGGGACGCGAGAAGCGGTCAGGCAAAAGCGAGAACGCGGTTGCGCAAAAACCCAGCGCGAAAATGATCGCGACATTCGCGGCCTGCGGGAGGCGGTAGAGAAATTCCCCGGAGGTGATGGTTTTCAGAAGATTTCCGTGCACCGACACGCGCGGGACGGGAATTTGGCCGCTGAGCGGCATGATGCTGAGATCCTTCAGAAGCGGATCAACGGGGCCGATGAGCGCAATGCTATCGCGGAGCGGTTCGAAGAATTCTTTGGCGAGTTCCTGCTCCTCGGGAGTGCCGCTTTTCGCTGCCTGGCCGAACGCGATGACATCCGCGATGCTCACATGCCGGTCGGCTTCGGAGAACCACGAATTGAACCAATTTGGCTCCACGAGTTGGCCCATAACGAGTGGGATTTTGGCTTTGACCAAGCCGTCATTGTCCAACACGAACATGCGGTCTTTTTCGATTTTCACTGCGCTGGTGTTCAGTCCCCAGTGGAGCAGCGCGAGGTTGAGCGACATCGGGTAGTAAAGGTGTAGAGCACTCTTCGCGAAGAACGGCAGATAGCGGACATCGTCGCCCACCGTGTCAATGAGACCAATGTGCCCCCAAGTCGGCCCAACGACTGGAAACGAGGGCAACTCCGGCGGGCCGATTTGGCTTTTGCCGTAGCGGGCTTCGAAGACAAACGGGAACGAGGAGATGTCGCCGAGCGGACGGTTTTGCGTGCCGTAGGTCGCGGCGAGGACGACATTTTTATTCGTGTGGATCGCCTTGCCGAGCGCGCGGGTGCCTTTCTCCGCCTCCTCACGGCCCAGAGCGGGAATGCCGGCGTTGGAGAAAACGAAATCCATTCCCGCCGCCTTGATCCCGCCATGCTGGAATAAGGCATCAAGCGCGAGGGCGAAAAACTCGCGATTCCACGGGAAATTCCCGAGGCGACGGATCGACTCGGAGTCGATATCGACATAGGTCAAATCCACCGGTGACTTGATCGGCCCGCGATAATGCAGGCGCGCGTTGATCGTATAGTTCTCCAGAGGCGCCAGTGCACCGTCTGGGCCGAGGAAAGTCTCCGAGCCCGGCAGCCGCAGGATTTGCACCTGCGAAAGCAGCGACCAAACCGTGCAAAGCGACAGCACGATCAGGATGAAGAACGGTTTGCGGATGTTTTTGTGAAGGTGCACGGTTCAAGAGGGGAAGCGGCTTAAGTGCGACTGGGCGTCTTTTTAAAGGACGGCAGGCGAAGGCAAAGTAGGAAGGTCACAAAAAGCACGGCGGCTGCCGCCCAGAGCGGGCTTTTGGCGTAATTGCTGGGATCGTTCGCGAGATCGAGTTGCAGGAGCCAACCCCCGATCACCGGCCCGAGAAACCGCGCGAGGCTCGCGCTGGATTGGAGCACGCCGAGCGCACGGCCTTGCCAATCGGCATCCACGCATTGCGAGGTGATGCCGGAGATGGTCGGGTTCGTAAGGCTGTTCCCAGCGGCTATCGCGGCGCAGGCCAGCAGCAACGCGCCCAAACCGCTCACTAGTGGCGCGAAAAGCAGCCCGGTTGTCAGAAGCATGGCACCGACCGTCGCTACGCGCCCCTCGCCGAAGCGCTTCACGAGCCGGCCGATCAGCCCGCCTTGGATGAAGACCCCGATGATCCCGAGCATCGCGTAGAGGTAGCCGGTTTGTTTTTCATCGAACCCGTGGCGGTTGGCCACAAACATGGCGAAGACGGCTGTCATAATCGAAAATCCCGTGATCAGCATGAAGTAGGTCGAGACGCAGGTGAAATACGCTGCCGTGCGGGTGTGGCGGAAGATGCCGGGGAAAAGTTTTTCTTTAGGCAAACGCTCGCGCTGAGCTTTCGAGAGGGATTCGGGAAGCAGTATGAAAATCAAAACGGCATTGATGATCGCCAGCACGCCCGCCGTGTGCATCGGTGCGGCATGGCCGAAATTCGCAGCCATCAAGCCACCCAGCGCAGGGCCGAAGATGAACCCGAGCCCGAACGCCGCGCCAATCAGGCCCATGGCTTTCGATCGTTCCTCCGGGCCGGTGATGTCCGCGATGTAGGCCTGTGCCGTGCCAACACTTCCGCCGGAAATGCCATCGATGATCCGGCCTGCAAAAAGCATCGCAAGCGTCGTACTAAAGCCCATCACGAGGAATCCAACGGCGGTTCCAAGCGTGCTCAGGATCAGCACAGGCCGACGGCCGAACCGGTCGGAAATCTGCCCGATGAATGGCGAGAAAACGAATTGCACCAGCGAGTAGATGCCGAAAAGCCATCCGATCTCGAACGGCTTCGCTCCGAACTCCGAGGCGTAAAACGGCAACACCGGAATCACAATTCCGAAGCCCACCATGTTGATGAGAATCGTCAGGAAAATGATTCCCAACTGGGTTTTTTTAGAGCTTTTCATTGGTCGGATTGGTTGGTGGATTCGGCGGCGAGCGCCTCGCGCAGGGCTTGGACTTGGCGCGCGAGATCGGCGGGGTGTTTGGTTTTCTGGTTTTTAACCTGTTGGACCATCGCATGGACGGTTTTTTCCATTCGCCCGATGGCGAGTTTTTCCAAAATCCCGGCCATGCCCGAACTCGGAGTCACGAGATTCGTGTAGCAAATCACCGCCTCGTCCTCGCCGTGCGGTTCGATGCGGAGATGTCCCGTGGCATCTTTGGTTTGGAGGGCACGCACGAGATGCCAAGTTACGCGATAGCCGCCGTCCTCGGTGGTCTTCAGGTCGTTGCGGGCCGTATAGGCTTCATCCGCAAGGATCGGCACATCGACCTCGTAGTCCACCTCGAGCACGCATGGGGAGATTTTTTTCGAGATTTTGGAGTACAGGAGATCGGGAACAAAGGTCTTCGAGTTGTTGTAGTCGAAAAACACGGCTGCCACCTCTTGCGGCGTGGCTTGGACAAGTTGGTAAACCCGAACGCGCGGCCAAGGTTTGCCCTCGACCTCCTCTTGAAGCAGCACTTGATGCCCAGCAAGCACCTTGGCGCGGTCGGCGGCATCGAGTTCATCGAGCAATCGGGCCAAGCCCCTCGGGGCAGTCACACAAACCAAAGCCACGAGGAGAAAAAACAAACGCAGTCCTGACATGTCCGGTATTAGAAAAGCAGGAGCCGCGCGGCGCGCAAGACCGCGCTTGCCAGAAATCGCTTTCGCGCCGCGCCGTGCGGTGATAGATGCGGCCTTTCAAAAAAGGGGCTATGGCGAAGCAGCAAACAATTCTTGTGGTCGATCGCGACAGCGATTTTCTCGATTGGGCGAAAAATCAGCTGGAAGGCCCGAAAATCCGTGTGCTCGTGGAGGACTCCGCTGACTCCGCCTACAAGACCTTTTGTATGGAGGAGCCTGAACTTGTCATGGCCGAGACGAATCTCCATCCCTTCACCGGGCTCGAGCTTTTGGTCAAGATCCGCAAGCACTCGCCGAACTCCCTTGTCGTGCTGATGAGCGCCTTCGGCACCACCCAATCGGTGATCGAAGCTATGAAAATGGGCGCGTTCGATTTTGTCCGAAAGGAACAGCTTCCCTTCAACCTCAAGGTCGTCGCCGACTCCGCTCTCCAAGCCTCCGCAGAGCTCAAGGCTGCGAACACTTTCAAACCCCAGCTCACCGTCGAACAGCACAAGGACGAAATCGTCGGCCGCTCCGAGGCCATGCAGCAGGTTTTCAAAATGATCGGCCGTGTGGCGGGCAGCGACGCTGCCGTGATGGTCACCGGAGAGAGCGGTTCGGGCAAGGAACTCGTCGCTGTGGCGATCCACAACTACAGCGCCCGCAGCAACAAAAACTTCCTCGCCATCAACTGCGCCGCGATCCCTGAAAACCTTCTCGAGAGCGAGCTTTTCGGACACGAGAAAGGGTCGTTCACTGGCGCCACCGCCCAGCGCATCGGCCGCTTCGAGCAATGCAACAAAGGCACGCTCTTCCTCGACGAAATCGGGGAAATGCCCTTGCAGGTGCAAAGCAAACTCCTGCGCGTGCTCCAAGAGGGCGAATTCTCCCGCGTTGGCGGCAACGAAACACTCTACACCGATGTCCGCATCATCTGCGCGACGAACCGCAACCTCGAAGAGGAGGTTGCCAAGCGCACTTTCCGTGACGATTTGTTTTACCGCCTCAATGTCGTGCGTATTCACATCCCTCCGCTCCGCCAACGCATCGAGGATCTCCGATTGCTCTCCGAGTATTTCCTCCAAAAAATCGCCAACCGCTCGCACTCCCCTCCGCTGAAGCTCTCCGAAGAAGCCGTCCGAGTGCTCGAAACCTACCCCTGGCCCGGCAATGTCCGCGAACTGGAAAACACCCTCCAGCGCGCTGCCGTCCTCTCCACCGCCGATACGCTGTTACCCAAAGACATCCCTCTTGGAGCCGCTGAGGCCGAAGGATCTCCCGCAGGTCCTACCGTTTCCGAGACGCAGAAAATGACTAAAGACCGGGCGGTCGAAATCCTCTTCAATGCGGCCGTGAACGACCCCTCGCTCGCCATCCTGCCATGGATCGAACGCGAATTCACTCTCCGGGCCATGCAAAAAACCGGCGACAACCAAGTTCGCGCCGCCAAACTCCTAGGAATCACCCGCGCCACCCTCCGCAAACGTCTCGACCGCAACAGCGCGATGGGGGAGGATGCGGAGTAGGGCGAGTTAGGTTATTCCTTCTTTTCCTCGCCGTACCGCGCCAGGCGGTTCGAGAGAATCAGAAAAGTCGGAGCCCAGAGGCCAACAAAAATCCCGAAAAGCTCGCCATGCGTGCGGGCTTCGAATGTGGCATCTTTGCCGCCAGCAAGATACCAAATGGCGATGGAGGCCAGCACAGAGGCCAAGCCAGCGAAGAAGCAGATATTGCTGAGTAATTTCATAGAGAGAAAACCCTGATCTGGTTTTGAGATTGAGCAATGAGATTCGTATGGGGTTTTTACCTGATTCGCAGGCCGATATTGACTTGGAAATATCGGTGGGGCTTGCCCGCCGGGCCTTCGAAATCAAAAATCGATTTCAGATCCGCTATTGGGACGCCGCCGTTTCCGCTGCTGCGCGGGTGCTAGTTGCCCGCGCTTTTCTCCAAGGATTTCAACCATGGGCAGGACAATGATGGCGTTCGCTGCGTGAATCCGTTTCTCTAACCGCAATCTGCAATGAGGACTTGGAAAAAAAGGGGGACCGAGTGGGTGCCATGCGAGAATCTTCCGCTGGGAGACCGAGGGTTTCGCTACGGTATGAGTGTTTTTGAAACGATCGCTGTACTCAAGGGAAAGCCGCTGATGCTGGAGGAGCATTTGGAGCGGCTCGAGCGGGCGGTGGGGGATTGCGGGGGGGGATGGGCCGCGCTGCCGACATTTGATTTTTTGAAACTCGGCACC
>JBIPMC010000010.1:0-16022 GCA_044369345.1 Terrimicrobiaceae bacterium | reverse complement strand
TTCTGCGTTTTTATCTGACCGCTGGCGAGGGAGGGCTGGAGGCACCGTTTGCGGGACATGCCTATGCTTTCTTTGATGATGCCGAGGTCGGCTGGAATCTTCCGGCACTTCGGGTGGCTTCGAGCGCTGCGCCGTATCTGCCGAGACCCGGCGGTTGGAAAACCGGGAACTACTGGCAAAATCTCGATGTGCTGGCTCTAGCGAGGCGCTTGGGACGCGACGAGGCTTTGGTTTTCAACCCCGCCGGGATGCTCGTCGGAGCGGGGATGGCGAATGTGTTTCTGCAAATCGAGGGACGCTGGATGACCCCTGCGCTGGAAACCGGCGCGCGGGATGGAGCCGTTCGGGCCTGGGTGCTTGGGGCGATGGCGGTTTCCGAGGAAATACTCGATGCCGAGGGGCTTCGGCGATGCTCGGCGGCGTTTCTTACAAACAGCCGGATTGGCATTCGGCCGATTGCAGAGTTGGATGGTCGCCCGCTGGAGGTGGAGTGTGCCGAAATCCAGCGCCGGTATTTTGATGAAATTTTCTCCCGTTGATTCATTCCTCGGCTCGGTGAAATTCGCCAAGCCGAAGTCGCCGCTTTTTGGTGTCGCCGAGGCTGCGCAGGCGTTCGTCGCGGCGCTTTGGACGGGCAAATTGGCGGGCCGCGTTTGGATTGTTTGCCGCGACCTCAAATCACAGGAGGAATTCGCCTCCGAGCTGTCGGCCTGGTGTTCGCGAGTGCGGCTGTTTCCCGATCTCGAAATTCCCAGCGAGGAGGCGCTGCCCGATGCCGAGACGGAATCCGAGCGTCTCGAGCTGCTTCGCTCGCTCGCCGAAAAGGGCAACGAGGTCGTGGTGGTCCACGCGGCGCAGTGGGACTCGCCTGTTCCCGACAAAACCTCCCTGGAGACGGAAATGTTCATCCTCCAGCGCGGGCAAAAAATCGCCATTGAGTCGGTTGAGCTTCGGCTGGAGGAGGCCGGATATTTTGGCTCTCCGACGGTCACGGCGCGCGGGCAGTTTGCGCGGCGGGGAGGCATTCTCGATGTCTTCTCCTGGCAGCAGGCGCGGCCCGTGCGGCTTGAGTGGTTCGATGTCGAGATCGAGTCGATGCGGGACTTCGACATCGACACGCAAGGCTCGGTGGGCGCGGTCGAGCAAACCGAGATTTTCACGGGCAAGGCGGGCGCCTCCGCCGGTACGCTTCGCGACTTCGTGCAAAAATCCGACACCATCCTGGCGATTGATCCGGAGGATGGGTTCGAGGGGCCTGCGATCTTTTCGGCTCCGGCCGAGGAGGGGGGGGCGCTGGAATTCCACCCCCCGCCGTTCGGTGATCTGGCGGCTGGAGACTTGGTACTGAACGAAGCCAAGCGAGACCGGTTTTTCAACCAGCTCCACGCGTGGTCTGCCGACCGCTGGATGATTGCCTTCGCCTGCGCCAACGAGGGCGAGGGGGAGCGCTTCCGCGAGCTGGCAGGCGATTTTGATTTCGACACCTCGGAGGTCGTTTTTCTTGCGACGCCGGCCACGCGCGGCTTCGTGTGTCCCACCCAAAAGCTCGCCATTCTCTCGGAGTCCGAGGTTTTGGGGCGCTCGGCCAGCCAGCGCGCGCGCCGGGCGGCGTTAAGGCGCGAGCGCATGCGTGCCGGGCGGCACGCGATGGATTTCTCGGAGTTCGAGGAGGGTGACTTGGTGGTGCATCTCGAACATGGCATTGGGCGCTACGAGGGTTTGGATAAAGCTCCCGACGGCTCGGGCGATGTGCTCGTGCTCGCATTTGCCAACGAGGCGCGGCTCTATGTGCCGCTTGATCAGGCGTGGCAGGTCGCACGTTATGTCGGGCTCGGAAAAAAATACCCTGAGCTCTCGGAACTCGGCTCCGGGCGTTGGAGCAAAGCAAAGGAAAAAGCCACGCGCGGCATCTACGATTACGCGGCCCGCATGCTCAAGGTGCAAGCCGAGCGCGAGACGCAGCCGGGCTATGCTTTTTCCGCTGATTCGCATTGGCAGCAGGAGTTCGAGCGTTCGTTTCTTTTCACCGAAACGCCCGACCAGCTCCGCGCCATTCGCGAGACGAAGGAGGACATGGAGTCTCCCCAGGCCATGGACCGCCTGATTTGCGGCGATGTGGGTTTTGGAAAAACCGAGGTTGCGATTCGCGCTGCGTTCAAAGCCGTGACCGGCGGAAAGCAGGCCGCGATTATCGCGCCGACCACGGTGCTGGCGCAGCAGCATTGGCAAAACCTCCGCGAGCGCATGAGCGAGTATCCGCTCGCCATCGAGCTTCTCAGCCGCTATCGCAGCACCGCCGAGCAACGCCGTGTGATCAAGGCCCTCGCCGATGGCAGCGTGGATATCGTCGTCGGTACGCACCGGGTCATTTCCTCGGATGTGCATTTCAAAAATCTCGGCCTCGTCGTGGTGGATGAAGAGCAGCGCTTCGGCGTGAAACACAAGGACGCGCTGAAGGAAAAATTCCGCCTCGTCGATGTGCTCACGCTCTCGGCCACGCCAATTCCTCGCACTCTCTACCTCTCGCTGATGGGCGCGCGGGACATGTCGGTGATTGAAACCCCGCCACCGAACCGCCAGCCCGTTGAAACCATCGTCTGCGGCTACGACGAACGCGTGATCCGCGATGCCATCAACCGCGAACTCACGCGCGGTGGGCAGGTTTATTTTCTCCACAACCGCGTTCAGACCATTGAGCGAGTGGCAAACCGCATCGGCGAGCTGTGCGAAGGTGCGCGCGTGATTGTCGGCCACGGCCAAATGGAGGAAGGCGAGCTCGAGTCCGTGATGCAGTCGTTCGTCGCCGGCAAGGCCGATGTGCTGGTTTCAACAACTATCATCGAAAGCGGGCTCGATATTCCAAACGCCAACACGATCCTCATCGATCGTGCCGACCGTTTCGGCCTCGCCGATCTCTATCAACTCCGAGGCCGCGTCGGGCGCTCGGGCACGAAAGCCTACGCGTTCCTGCTTTTGCCGCGCGAGTTGATGGCCGTCAGTTCCGCTCGCAAGCGTGTCTCGGCCATCAAGCAGTATTCGGAACTTGGCTCGGGTTTCAAAATCGCCATGCGCGATCTGGAAATCCGGGGGGCCGGCAACCTGCTCGGCACCGAACAGAGCGGACACATCATCACGGTGGGGTTCGACCTTTACTGCAAGATGCTCCGCCGCGCCGTGGATTCGCTGAAGGGCAAAAAATCCGGCGGCGGCACGGCCACGCTGCGGCTCGATTTTGTCGCCACCGAGGAGGGAGCTTTTGCCTCTGGTGGCGATTTGGCGGCGTCCTTCGTTCCCCACTCCTACATGCCCGAGTCGAAGATGCGGATCGACGCCCACCGCCGCCTGGCCGAGGCCGCCTCGCGCGAGGAACTCGACAAACTCCGCGACGCCTGGCGCGACCGGTTCGGCCCGCTCCCGCAAGCTGTGGAAAACGCGCTCCTGGGTGCAGCCATCAAGCTCGAGGCCACTCGCCGGAGGATTCCGATGGTGGAGGTTCGAGGAGAAAAACTCATGCTCACGCGCGGTGGGAGCTTTGTTCTCATCGGCGGAAGGTTTCCCCGCTTGACGGCTCCAGACCCCGATTCTAGGCTCCGCGAAGTTTTGGACTGCCTCGAAAAAATGCCATGCCGATAAGATTTTTTGCCGCGATTTTGCTGGGGGGATTCCTCCTCGGCGGGGCTCTCCAAAGTGTTTCTGCACAGCAAGCCGAGGTTGTCGATGGCGTTGCGGCGATTGTGAACAACGATGTCATCACGATCTCGCAGGTTCGCGAACTCGTCGGCGCTCGCGAGCGAGCCATGCGCGAGGGCTACAACGGGCCGGACTTGGCCGATAAGATCAAAGAAATGCGCCTCGGCGCGCTGAAAGATCTCGTGGACCGCCAGCTCATCATCCAGGAATTCCGCTCCATGCAGGAAAAAGGGGCGAACATTCCTGATTATGTCGTCGATGACCGTGTTCAGGCGATCATTCGCGAGGAGTTTGGCGGTGACCGCGCGGCATTCATTCGCACGCTCCAAGCCCAGGGCTACACGCTCACCCGCTTCAAAGAGATCGAGAAAGAGAAGATCATCGTACAGGCCATGCGACAGGCGAAAATCACGGACAACTTCGTGGTTTCTCCGAAGCGAATCCAAGATTTCTACGACAAAAACAAATCCGCCTACACCGTTTCGGAGCAGGTGAAATTGCGCATGATCGTGGTGCGCGAGGGGTCGGACGATGTGATTGGTGCGAACAAGCGCCAGACGGCCGAGGAGATTCGCGAGAAAATCGTTGGCGGAGCCGAATTCGAGCGCATGGCGCAGATGTATTCCGAGGATGAGGCCACGAGCGACCTCGGCGGCGATTGGGGGTGGGTTGAGCGTAACACGCTTAACGAGGAACTTACCAAAACAGCCTTTTCGCTGAAAGCCGGCGAGACCAGCAAGGTGCTTCAGATCGGGGATTCGTATTACATTCTTTTTGTCGAGGCGCGGAAAAACGCCTCGCTCAAGCCGATGGCCGAGGTGCGCGAGGAGATCGAGCGGAACCTCATCCAGCAAGAGCGCATGAAAGCCCAGCAGCGATGGATCGATACGCTCCGCCGCAAGGCATATATCAAAATTATGGCCTGAGTGCGGCAAAGCCCTGCGAGGTAATTGACCACGGAGGATACTGAGGGCACGGAGTTTTTTTAGGGTAGATTATATCTCGCAGATGTGCTTTCCGACCTAGTTCTCACTTGGCCCAATTTGATTCTGCTCTGTGCGCTCTGGGGTCAAATAAACTTCCCCGGATTTAAGAGACCTTTCGGGTCGAGGGAGGATTTGATTTGGCGGTGGAGGGCGCGGGTTTCGGGGGAGAGGGCTTGGGGCCACCAGGGTTTTTTGGCGAGGCCGATGCCGTGCTCGCCGGTGATCGCTCCGTTCCAGGCGAGGACTTGGCGGAAGAGTTCGTCCAAGGCGGTGTTGGCTTTTTTTTGAACTGCTGGATGTTCGGGGTCGGCGACCATGATGTTCACATGGATGTTGCCATCGCCCGCGTGGCCGAAGCAGGCGATGGGAAAGCCGGATTTTTTCTGCAATTTGACGGCGAAGTCTATGAGGTCCACGAGTCGACCGCGGGGAACGACGATGTCCTCGTTCAGTTTCTTGAGGCCGGTGGCTTTGAGGGATTGGGAGTAAACGCGGCGGAGCGCCCAGAGGGCTTCGCAGGCTTCTTCGGTGGAGGCTTTGCGTATGCCGAGAGCGCCTGATTTTTTGAGGAGTTTTTCGAGTTCCGTGGCTTCGCCGCGCACGCTGGCGGGTTGACCATCGACCTCGAGGATCACTTGCGCGCGGCCGGGCGGGAATTGGGCTTGGGGATTGTAGGCGCGGGCGGATCGGAGTGTGAATTCGTCGGCGACTTCGACAGCGGCCGGCAGGAAGCCCGAGGCGAAAACCGTCTGGATCGCGGCGGCGGCTTTTTGTATCGTGGGAAATCCTGCCGACAGCACGGCTCGAGCGGGAGGAAGCGGGAGTAGGCGCAGGGTGGCCTGGGTCACGACGCCGAGCAGGCCCTCCGATCCGGTGAAAAGTCCCACGAGGTCGAAGCCGGTTTTGTTTTTGTGGGTTCGTCCACCGCAGCTAACGATGGTCCCGTCAGGCAGAACCACGGTGAGTCCCAGAATGTAGTGGCGGGTAACGCCGTATTTCAGGCAGCGCGGGCCGCCGGCGTTCGTGGCGATGTTTCCGCCGAGGCTGCAATGCTTCTGGCTTGCGGGGTCGGGTGGGTAGAAGAGGCCCTTGGCGCGTGCGGCGAGTTGGAGTTTTTCGGTGATGACACCCGGCTCGACCACGGCGACGAAATCGCGTTCGTCGATGTCGAGGATTCGGTTCATGCGGTGGAGACAGAGGACGATGCCGCCATGCACGGGGGTGCAGCCGCCGACATAGCCATAGCCCGCGCCTCGGGGGGTGACGGGGAGGCTGGCCTTCGTGGCTTCGCGGAGGACAAACGCAGTTTCCTCGGTGGATTGGGGGAAAACCACCAGGTCGGGCGTGCTCTTCGCGAACCATTTGTCGGAGGCAAACTCAGGCGTGGGGGTGGTCATCACGGAGTCAGCGCCGAGGTTTTTGATGAGTTTCTTGCGGAGGGCTGCGCTCATGGGGCGTTCTCAAAAAAATGCCAGGCCTCCGCCACGCCGTCGGCTGCGCGTTTAGATGCGATGTGGCCGTTTGAGCGGCGAATGGTCTCGTGCACTTCGGCGATGGCGTTCGACGGGCAACAAGTACTCGCGGCATAGATTCCATCCAGCATTGGGATGTCGTTGAAGTGGTCGCCGGCAGCAAAAACCTGGGCGGGTCCGATGCCCAGCAGGCGGCTGAGTTCTCCGAGCGAGGAGCCTTTGTGGTAGGCCCGGTGGCTGAAGCGCAGGTAGATGGTGTTGCGTTGGTAGGAAAAATCCGGGTGCGCGCCGCTCTCGCTGTCGAGGAACGCCACGAACTCCTCCATCACCTTCTCGTCTGAAGTAATCACGCCAGATGGTTCGTCGTATTCCTCCACCAGATTGATGCCGGGATGCTTCCTGGTATGGGCGCGGATTTTGGCGAAGAGATCGCCGGCCTGCCGGAACAGCTTGGCGTGCCGCTCCATGCAAGCATGGTTCCAATGATGCTCGGGCACCCAGCGTCCCTCGGGCGTGCGGTGGAAAATCTCGCGCTCGTTGGTCAGGAGAAAATCGGGCGGTACCGGCGGATGGAATTCGTCCAGTCCCTCGATAGCATGCCAGAGGCTGCGGCCGGTGTTGATCGCCCAAAATCCTCCGCTGCTTTTGTTGTGCATCAGCACTTCGGCCATGGGCGCCGAGCAACGCCGATTCGCGCTGTGCTCGATCAGCGTCCCATCGAAATCCGTGCTGAGCAGCTTGAGACGAGACATGTGCCGTCACTTAACACCCGCACCGCCGATGCCGCAATTTTTCTCTCGTCTGCGTGCCGGGTTTGTTACCTTGCTGCCATGAAATCCGCTTATGAACTCGCTATGAGCCGGCTCGAAAAACACACCCCCGCCGTCGCCCTCACCGACGATCAGAAGGCCCGCCTCGCCGGGATCGACCGTGCGATCAATGCCAAGATCGCGGAGAAGAAAATCTTCCTCGAAGACCAACTCGCCAAAGCCGCGTTCCATGAGCAGGACAAAATCCGACGCCAGCTCGCCTACGAGTTGACCTGCCTCGAGGAAAAGCGCGAGCGCAAGAAAAACAAAATCCGCACTGAGTCTTCCGAAGTTGTCTAAAATTCAGCAGATGGGGTGAATTACTGATTAAAAAAAGCCAAAAAGAAATTGACCCATCGGACGGAATTCCGCATACAAACCGCATCACTTTGCAAAACCAAGGTGACCCAAAACAAAAAAACCACATCATGAAAAAACTCACAATCGCACTCGTTGCAGTTGCTGTCTCTGTCACTGGCGCCATCGCTGGCACCTCGGCGAAGACCTTCAAAGAAACCGTCGCCCCAGCTCCGGAATGCAAATTCCGTGATCAGGAGCTTCAAGTTGATGCCTTCGCTGCCGGCGCTTTCTACAGCACTGGTCGTCCCTTCTGGGGTGGCGGTCTCGGAGTCAACTACTTCGTCAACAAATACATCGGACTCGGTGTTGAGCAAGACCTCGGCGGCCGCGGCGACAATGCCGAGTGGGCCACCATTGGCAACCTCTTCATCCGCTATCCCTTCTGCTTCGGCCTCGCTCCTTACGGCTTAGTCGGCGGCGGTGCCGCTTACGGCACCGGAGCTGCTCATGGTTTTGGCCATGTCGGCGGCGGTCTGGAATATCGCGTGACCGACAACATCGGTCTCTTCAGCGATGCCCGTTATGTTTATTCCTCGGAAGATCCGAAGAATGGCGTTCTTGGCCGCGCTGGTCTCCGCTTCGCGTTCTAAGATCAGTCTAGAAACTTCACAAAAAGCCGACTCGCAAGGGTCGGCTTTTTTATTTTCTATGCCTGTGATGAAAAACACCCTGCTCATCTTGGGCGACCAACTCTCGTTGGAAAACACCGCGCTTAATGCCGGAAACCCCGAGAGCGATCTGGTGTTGCTGATCGAGGCGCGCGATGCAGAACCCGCGCACAAAATCAAACGCGTCTTTCACCTCGCCGCTCTACGCTCATTCAGGGAGGAATTGGCCGCGCATGGGTGGGAGGTCGAGCACCACCGGCTGGCTAACACGCCGTGTTTCCGTGAGGCGCTTTTCGGGCATCTCCAAAAACACCGCCCGGCCGCGCTGGTCGCTATGGAGCCGAATAATTGGTCACAGCAGAAATGCCTCGAAGAAGTCGCGTCGGAATCCGGCATCCCGCTCCGCCTTACGCTGAGTTGCCAATTCCTTACACCACGCGCCGAGTTTTTGAAATTCGCTAAGGGCAAAAAACGCCTCCTTATGGAGGCCCACTACCGCCGAATGCGCCAAAACCTCGGCATCCTTATGCGCTCCGATGGCGAGCCCGAGGGCGGTGCCTGGAATTACGACGCCGAAAACCGAAAAACCGTGCGCGACTGGAAAAAAGACGGTGCGCCAAAACCTCCCTTGGCAGTGACTTTCCGGCGCCCAGCTTGCCCGATCGTGCAGGAGGCGATTGCCGATGTGAACCAATGGTTCCCGCATGGCCCAGGTCGGGCCGAGGATTTCTGGCTGCCGCACACGCGGGAGGGGGCTTTGGAAATACTCGATCAATTCATCGAAAAACGCCTGCCGCTTTTCGGGGATTACCAGGATCTGATGTTGGAGGATTCATCTACGATGTTTCACAGCATCATCTCCGGCCCGCTGAATCTCGGTCTGCTCCTGCCTATGGAGTGCATCGACGCGGCCGTGCAATCCTATCGCGACGGACGCGCCCCGTTGGCGGCCGTCGAGGGCTTCGTCCGCCAAATCCTCGGTTGGCGAGAGTTCGTCAACGGCGTCTTCTGGTTCAAAATGCCCGGCTATCTGGCCTCCAACGGTCTCGGTGCCACCCAGCCGCTACCCGATTTTTTCTACACCGCCAAAACGGACATGAACTGCCTCCATCGCGTGATCGGCGAGGCGCGCGAATCGGCCTACAACCACCACATCCAGCGTCTTATGATCCTCGGGAATTTCTGCCTCCTCGCCGGCATCATTCCTCAGCAGGCACACGACTGGTTCCTGGAAATGTATGTAGATGCTCACGAGTGGGTTATGTCCGCTAATGTCTTGGGTATGGCGCTTCATGCCGACGGCGGCTTCATGGCTACCAAGCCCTACGCCGGTTCGGCAGCCTATATCTCAAAGATGAGCAACTACTGCTCCGGCTGCGCCTATGACCCCGCGAAAAAATCCGGCCCAGGCGCATGTCCCTTCAATCTGCTCTACTGGGATTTTTACGACCGCCACGCCGACCGCTTTGCCTCAAATCCTCGGGCCAGCATGATGGTCAATGCCTGGAAAAAACGCCCAGATGCCGAGAAGGAAAAAATCAGAAACGAGGCGCGCCGATTTCTCGACGGCCTCGTTTTGAAGTGAGGTTGGCAACGGCTTTTTGAGCCGTGCGTATTTTTAGTAACGGTAGTGCTCGGGCTTGTAGGGGCCTTCGGACGGGACGCCGAGGTATTCGGCCTGGTCCTTGGAGAGCTTGGTGAGCACAACGCCGATTTTTTCCAAATGAAGGCGGGCGACTTCCTCGTCGAGCTTCTTGGGCAGGCGGTAGACGGTCTTTTTGTATTTGTCCTTATTCTGCCAGAGGTCGATTTGGGCGAGCGTCTGGTTCGTGAAGGAATTCGACATCACGAAGCTCGGGTGGCCGGTGGCGCAGCCGAGGTTCACGAGACGGCCATCGGCGAGCATGTAGATGCTCTTCTTGCCGCCAGGGAGGTAGTAGCGGTCGTATTGCGGTTTGATGTTTTCGATGCGAACGCCTTTGTGGGCCTTGAGTCGGTCGACCTGGATTTCGTTGTCGAAGTGGCCGATGTTGCAAACGATCGCCTGGTCTTTCATAGCGAGCATGTGCTGGAGAGTGATGATGTCTTTGTTGCCGGTGGTGGTGACATAAATATCACCGACTCCGAGCGTGCTCTCGACAGTGTTGACTTCGAAACCTTCCATCGCGGCTTGGAGGGCGTTGATGGGATCGATTTCGGTGACGATGACGCGGGCTCCGTAGGCGCGGAGCGAGTGGGCGCTGCCTTTGCCGACATCGCCATAGCCGCAGACGACGGCGACTTTGCCGGCAATCATGACATCGGTGGCGCGCTTGAGGCCGTCGGCGAGAGACTCTCGGCAGCCATAGAGGTTGTCGAATTTCGATTTCGTCACCGAGTCGTTCACATTGATTGCAGGAACAAGCAACTTGCCGGCCTCGGCGAGTTGGTAGAGACGATGCACGCCGGTGGTCGTTTCCTCGGAAACGCCCTTCCAGGCTTTCGCGACCTTGGTCCAAAAACCGGGACGCTCTTTGGCCACGCGGCGGAGGAGGGCTTTGACGACCGATACCTCGTGGTTGTCGGCAGGCTGGTAGGCCCACTGGTCGCCTTTTTCGAGTTCGGCACCTTTGTGTATGAGGAGGGTGACATCGCCGCCGTCATCGACGACGAGCTGGGGGCCTTCATTGCCGGGGAAGGTGATGGCTTTGAGTGTGAGTTCCCAGTATTCCTCAAGCGTTTCGCCTTTCCACGCGAAGACCGGCGTGCCGGTTTCTGCGATGGCAGCGGCGGCGTGGTCTTGGGTGGAGAAAATGTTGCAGCTTGCCCATCGAACTTGGGCGCCGAGATCGACGAGGGTTTCAATTAAAACGGCAGTTTGGATCGTCATGTGAAGCGATCCGGTGACGCGAACGCCTTTTAGCGGTTTGGCTTTCGCGTACTTTTTGCGAACTGCCATGAGGCCTGGCATCTCGTGCTCAGCGATGGAGATTTCCTTGCGGCCCCACTCGGCGAGCGAGATGTCGGCGACAAGATATTCAGCGCCATTCGGAGTCGCGGCTGAGTATTTGGCGAGGTTCGCAGTGGCCGCGGTGAGTTCGGCCAGAACCGCAGCAGCGGAGGCTTTGGGTGATTTTTTAGAAGGCATGATTGATTGAGGTTTTTATTTCGCGGCTTTTTTGAGAGCGGCGGCTTTGTCCGTGCGCTCCCAAGTGATGTCTTTGTCGTTTTTGCCGAAGTGGCCGTAGTTCGTGGTTTTACTGTAGAAGGGACGGAGGAGGTTGAGTTGCTTCACAATGTCGGCGGGCTTGAAGCTGAAGACCGACTTCACGGCTTTCTCGATTTTTTCCTCGTCCACCTTGTTGGTGCCAAAGGTGTCGATGTGCACGCTGACCGGGTGCGGGTGGCCGATGGCGTAGGCGAATTGCACTTCGCAACGGTCGGCGAGGCCGGCGGCGACGACATTTTTTGCGACATAGCGGCCCATGTAGGCGGCGCTGCGGTCCACTTTCGATGGGTCTTTTCCGGAAAAAGCTCCCCCGCCGTGACGGCCCATGCCGCCGTAGGTATCGACGATGATTTTGCGGCCAGTGAGGCCGGAGTCGCCCTGCGGTCCGCCGATCACAAAGCGTCCGGTCGGATTTATGAGAAACTCGGTCGAGGCATCGAGAAACTCCTTCGGAATCACCTTGCGGATGACATTATTGATGATGAAGCGGCGGATTTCCTCGTTCTTCACATCCTCGGTATGCTGGGTCGAGATGACGACATTCGTCACGCGGACGGGCTTATTGTCTTGGTAGAGCACCGAGACTTGGCTCTTAGCGTCGGGGCGGAGCCATTTCAACTTGCCGGATTTGCGGATCGCGGTGAGTTCGCGGCCGAGGCGGTGGGCGAACATGATCGGTGCGGGCATGAGTTCGGGGGTTTCGTTGCAAGCGTAGCCAAACATGAGCCCTTGGTCGCCGGCGCCCTGCTCTTCGGTGGCTTTGCCATCGGCTTTCGCCGCGTCCACGCCCTGCGCGATGTCAGGACTTTGGCTGGTGAGGAGGTTCGAGATGAACACGCGGTCGGCGTGGAACACATCGTCATCGTTCACATAGCCGATTCCGCGGATGGCTTTGCGGATGATGTCGCCGATATTGAGAACGGAATCGAGCGGGGCGCCTTTGATTTTCGGAATCGTGATCTCGCCTCCGACCACGACGGTGTTGCTTTTGACGAAAGTCTCGCAGGCGACGCGGCTGGTTTTGTCGATCGACAGGCAGGCGTCGAGGATGGCGTCAGAAATTGTGTCGCAAACCTTGTCTGGGTGGCCTTCGCCGACGGACTCGGAGGAGAAAATATAACGACGGGACATGATAGTGGGGTCTTTCTGGTTGATGTTGAACTTTACCTATCTTCGTATCCGAATATATTGATATGTTAAATGGCGTCAATCCTGAAATCCCTGCGAGTGTTGTCGGATCCGGTTCGGCTGCGGTTGATGCTGCTTTTGGTCGAGGAGGAACTTACGGTCGCTGAGCTGCAGGAAATTCTGGGGCTCGCACAGTCGAGGATTTCGACAAACCTCGCGCAACTTAAAGGTGAGGATTTGGTGAGCGACCGGCGGGTGGGAAAAAACATTTTCTACTCGGCGGCCGAGGATTTGGGGTCGGCCGCAGCCGCAGTGCTCGATGCGGTGAGGGAGGAATTGAAGGAAGCCGCCGAGGACAAGGCGCATCTGGCCTTCACGCTCCGCAAGCGGAAGGACAAGGCGGCCGAGTATTTCAACCGACTCGCCGGAAAATTCGGTCGCGCCTATGTGCCGGGTCGATCCTGGCAGGCGCTCTCCCACGCGTTGCTAAGACTCCTTCCGCCCATGGTCATCGTCGATCTCGGCGCAGGCGAGGGGACGCTCTCCCAACTCCTCGCGCGTTCCGCAAAAAAAGTCATCGCGATCGACAACTCCGAGAAAATGGTGGAATTCGGCTCCCAGCTCGCGAAGGAGCACGGCTTCCCCAATCTCGAATACCGCCTTGGCGACATCGAGGAGCCGCCGATTGAAGCGGGCACGGTGGACCTCGCGCTTTTCAGTCAAGCCCTCCACCATGCCGCCACGCCGCAAAAGGCTCTCCACGCCGCCCACAAAATCCTGCGCCCCGGTGGCCGAGTCTTGATCCTAGACCTCCTCAGCCACAACCACGAGCAAACCCGCGAACTCTACGGCCATATCTGGCTCGGCTTTTCCGAAATCGAGCTCCGGAACATGCTCAAAAAAGCCGGCTTCTCTGGCATCGAAACCTCGATCGTCTCAAGAGAAAGCGAAGCGCCGTTTTTTCAGACCGTGCTGGCTTCGGGCGTGAATTAATCGTCCTGCTCAAACGATTCGAACGGCTCCGATCTTTGCGCACCATGCCAAAGTCGGGATCAGAATCTTGGCAAAGCTCGCAGGCAGCTTTTTTTCAAGTGCGGAGAGCAAAATCCCATTTTCGGGAATTTTTTCCAAAACTTGGACGATGGTGGCAGTGGGAGGGAAAATTTCGGCAACATGCGAAAAGCTGGCCAAGCGAAGGCACGATTCGATGTGCTGCGCATGGCTGCGAACGCTATGCAAAATCCGGGAGTCGGAACCAATAAGGTGAGTGGGATAAGAGGCAAAAACGGTGAAGGGATTCTCCCGCGCTGGCCATGGATGCGAGGGTTCGGGTCGTCTGGCAGCCGATTTGCGGCGATCTGCGAGCTCTTTCCAAAGCTTTTCGTATCGCGGGTAAATGACCGCCCAATCGAATTCCGACTTCGCGCGGACTCGCCCCGCCTCTCCCATGCGGTGACGCATTTCGGCCGAAGAAAACAGTGCTTCAAAAGCCTTGGTAGCCTCGTCGATATCCACCGCCACAAACTGGCTCGCGATGCCACAGTAGCGGTCGTAATTCAGCACCCCTTGCGCATATTGCCTTGCCAGTTCACTGCCAAAATCTGAATTCGGTGCCATGGTGCGGACTCGGAAACCATCAATGCCATCGCGCACCGTGTCCCGATAGCCGTTCCAATCGGACACAACGACCGGCAACCCCGCCGCCATGGCTTCGATGGGAGTCAGGCCGAAGGTTTCCTGGTGATTGTCACTTAAAGAACAGAAAATATCGGCGCAGGCCCAAGCGTCTTGGCCGAGATCATGGTTCGAACCGTCCAGCACGATCCGCCGAATACCAGGCGCGAGCAGCCGCGCGGTATCCTCGAAAGCCTGCTGGATTTGAGGATTTGGAAAAATGCCATACTCAACGATAACCACCTTGCGATTTCCCGCTGCATTCGCCACGGCAATGTCCATGGCGGCTGGGTGGGCCTTCGCGTGAAAGGAAAGCCTCCCGACAAAGAGGACGACAATCTCGTCAGTGGTGATTCCCAAGCGCCGCCTCGCCTCGCTTTTCTTGTCCTGGCTTGGACTAAAGCGGTCGCAGTGCACACCGAGAGGGATTTTTTCTAGAACAGGCTTGGGAAATTTCATCGCGCCTAGGCGCTCACAAAGCCTTTCGCGTTCCGCCTCCATGACCCCTTCGACCACCGAGCAAGCCACGCTTGAAGTGCAAATCAGCGCGTCCCATTCTTCGACGGGGCCGCTGACCATGGCCGCCAGCGCATCCATCACTCGATCGGAAAGTAGCGTGTGGGTTAACCCGCAAACACTCCAACGCCGCGAGCCATGTAGGGAACGCTGGAAAGCGTGCTGGGCCAAGCCGGGAGCGGAGGAGAAAAGCGTCCCGACATCCTCGAATTTCTGTATCGATGCATTCGTGTAAACATGCACCGGTTTTGCGGAGCTCCCGTTCCGCGCCAGATGAGAAAATGTCGCCGCATGCGCTTGGTCTTGGACCCAAATACTGTGCTTGGAATCCGTGCTATAACGAAAATGCGCCTCCAGAAACCCGTCGCCTGCGGAATTGCGCCCCATCAACTTCTTCCCCTTCACCGAGAACGCCTCGGGGAGGAACTCGATCACGGCACCGGCCGTCGCACGATCTTGTTGCTTCATTTTTCGGCGGGAATCCAGGTCGCCTCTCTTGATTTTTGGTGCGCAAAATCCATAATTTGGAATACAACTTTAATGTCTTGCTGAAAATGGCAAATCCAAAACACCGCCCAAATTTCCTATGCGAAAACTGAACCTCGGCTGCGGCTTTGATCACCGTGAAGGCTGGGTGAACGCAGACAAATTCCCGAAATGCCGTCCAGATGTTTTGATGGATGTCGAGACGCCGCCTTGGCCGTTCGAGGATGATGAATTCGACCATATTTTGATGAAGCATGTTCTTGAGCATGTGGGAGGTGACTTTAATGGTTTCAAACAGGTGATGCAGGAATTGTATCGCGTGACTAAGCCGGACGGATTGATCGAGATTCAGGTTCCCCATTTTCGTCACGACACATTCTGGTCCGATCCGACCCATGTGCGCGGGTTCACGCTCCTGACATTTGAAATGATGTCCAAGGCCAAAAACGATGACTGGATTGCCCGAGGAGCGAACTACACGATGGTCGCCTATCTGATGGAAGTGGATTTCGAAGTCGCTCAGGCCAGCATTGTTTACGACCCGCGCTGGTTGGAACGGGAGAAACGAGGCGAAGTGACCCGTGAGCAACTTCGGATATGGTCGGGGGTGCATTGGAATGTTGCCAAGGAACTCCATGTGACCCTCAAGGCGAAAAAGCCATTCAGCCGCTGACTCAGCAAGGTGCCCGAAGGGTTTCTTTGCATTGACGCAACGGTGGATGGGGCGGACTTTGCGTTAAAGCCAACGCTATGAATCCACCGCTCACTTTGGTCGAGGAAGTTGAACTCCTCTCGCTCGATGATAAAACCGGCGCGCATCTTCCGTTGCTGCCCGAGGCTTTGGGCTACGGGCTGGCGGGAGCGATTCTGGCGGATTTGGAAATGGCCGGTCGCCTCGCCTCCGGTGGCAAGGTGGTGGAGGTGAAAAACTCGACGCCTACCGGTAATTCCCTTCTCGATCGTTGGTTTGCGCGCATTATGGCAGAGCCTCAAACCCACCCGATCGCGTATTGGCTCTCGGTTTTCTTGGATGAAAAACCCGCCATCGAATCGGCTGCTCTCGAACAGCTCGTCTCGCGTGGCAT
>JBIPMC010000218.1:0-4006 GCA_044369345.1 Terrimicrobiaceae bacterium | reverse complement strand
AATCCTCTGGGTGATCGGGCTTCGGCGCTACCCGACGCTCCGCAACGAGGAGCGCGTGGAGGTTCGCACGCGGTTGGCTCGCTTGATTCAGAGCGATGAGCCGCCGCCGCATTTCGACGCCACGCTGATCAGCCTCCTGAGCGGGTGCTCGCTGCTTTCGGCTGTTTTTTCGGAGGGCCAAATTGGGGGCCGATCCGCCCGGATCGAAGCGATTGCCGATTCCGACCCCGTTGGCCGCGAGGTTGCTGAGGCCTCGCGCCAGTTGATCAAGGCTTTGATGCTTGCCCAATCGGCCACCTCGACGCCGTTTTAGGCCCCTCATGGAAAGCCCTAAAAAGCCTCGCCGCGCGCTTCGTATTGTTGCCGTCCTTGCGGTGTTGTCTGCCTTGTGGGCGGCGCTCTGGTTCTCGCACCCCGTTTGGTTTCCAAAAATCTGGCGTCATTTACTCGTTATTGATTCACGCCCTGAAAAAGCCGATGCGATCGTGCTTCTTGGCGGAGAGTCCCAAGGGCGGCCGGTCGAGGCGGCGAAGCTTTACCGCGAAGGCGTCGCCCCGGTGGTCTTCATTATCGGCACGGGCGACACGCCCACGAACCGCCGTGCCTTGATTCAAGGCGGTGTGCCACCCGACCGGATCATGGTGGAGACCAAATCCCGCTCCACCTTGCAGAACGCCGAGTTCGCCAGGCCGCTGCTCGAAAAAGCCGGCGTGAGGCACGCGGTCTTGGTCACCTCGTCATTCCACGCCCGCCGCGCGCTCACAACCTTTCAGCAAAAAATTCCCGGAGTCGATTTCGGTATCGCCACCTCGCGTATCGGCTGGTGGGACACGCCGCGCGGGCGGGTGCAAGAGGACGAGTGGGCTGCAATCGAGATGATGAAAATTCCCGGCTACTGGTTCTTCCACGGCATCCAGCCATGGATAAAAAAAACTGCCCCGACTCTGGAATATGGCCAGACTCCGCGCAGCTGAATGCCATCCATCCTTTTCATCAACCGGGTTTATTCTCCTGCCAAGGGAGCCACGGGCGACATGCTCCAAGGGATCACGGAGTCGCTCGCCATACGCGGTTGGGATGTCGCCGTCCTGACGACCCCTGAGCCCGGCGAGCCGAAAAACTCAACCCGGCGTGGCGTGCGAATCCTCCGCGTCGGCGGAGCGCTCTTGCGCCGCAATGTCCTGCTTCGCGCGGTGAGCTATGTCTTCATGATCCCGTGGCTGATGACGCGCGCGCTGCTTTTGCCTCGAACTGATTTCGTAGTGACGATGACCGATCCGCCGATGCTCGTGGTGGCAGGGCTGGCGATGAAGTTTTTCAAACGCAACCGCGTGATCCATTGGGCGCAGGATTTGTATCCCGAGGTCGCCGAGGAATTGGGCGTCCTGCCGCGCGGAAACGCCGTGACGAACCTGCTCCGACGCCTTTCCACCGAGGCCCTCGTGCGCGGGGATGCCGCAGTGGCCATCGGCCGCTGCATGGCCTCGCGTCTGGCTACGCGCGGGGTCTCCTACGCCAAAATCTCGATCATTCCGAACTGGGCTCCGCCCATCCAATCCCTCGACCGGTCGAACAACCCCTTCCGCCGCACCCACGGGCTCGAGGGGCAATTTGTCGTGGTTTATTCGGGAAATATGGGACTCGCACATGAGTTCGACACCGTGCTCGATGCCGCTGAGTTCCTGCGCGGCCAGCGGGTTGTTTTTCTTTTCATCGGTGAGGGGCCGCGCCGGGTCGAGGTCGAAGACGCCGCGAGGTTGCGAGGGATCGACAACATTCGATTTCTTCCGTCACAGCCCGCTGAAAAACTCTCGGAAAGCCTCTCGGCGGCCGATGCGCATTTGGTGACAATGAGGCAGAACCTCTGCGGCTTGGTGGTTCCGAGCAAAGTCTATGGCGTCCTCGCCGCCGGGCGGCCGTGCCTTTTTGTAGGGCCTGCGGATTCCGAAGCCGCGCGGCTCATCCGCGAAACGGATTCGGGTTTCGTGGTCGAGCCCGGGCAATCCGCGCAGTTGGCCTCCGAGATTTTGGATTGGGCCGGCAATCCAACGCTCCACGCCGCCGCCTGCCGCAAAGCCCGCATCGCCGGAGCCGCCTGCACAGTTCAAAACGCCGCCGAAGCTTTCGAGGAAATGCTTCGCAGTCTCGCCTCTGAAAACCCATGAACACTCCACTCCGCGATTTCATACGCGCTCTGCCGAAAACCGAAACCCACCTCCACATCGAGGGCGCGCTGCCTTGGACACTTCTGTGCGAAACGCAGCCCGACAAATACTCCGCGCCTCCGGCCTCGTGGGCTCCGGATTTTCGATTCGATTCGTTCGCGCATTTCGAAGGCGAGCTTTTGGGTTACGCGGGGGATTTTTTCACCAGCGCCGAGCGCTACCACGCCTGCGCGAAGGCCGTTTTTGAAGACCGTCTCCGCCGGAATGTCCGCTATGTCGAAACGAGTTTCGCCTCGGGCTGCATCGACTTCATGAATCTCGATGGCCGCGAGGTCTGCGATGCCATCCGCGCTGCGGTGCCGGCGGGTCTGGAAGTCCGGATTTTTTTGGGGATTCACCATGACGGCTACACCGAAAAAATGGGTCCGATTCTCGAGTCGGCGCTTCGCTGGGGAAACCTCGATGGCATCGACCTTCACGGCAACGAGCAAACCCCACTCGGCGACTGGGCTCCGGATTTTTGGCGCCGCGCAAGGGACGCCGGCAAATTTACCAAAGCCCACGCAGGAGAATTCTGCGGTTCGTGGTTTGTGCGCGATGTCATCGAAAAACTCGGCGCTCAACGAATCCAGCATGGCGTCCGAGCCATCGAAGATCTCGAGGTGGTGGCCATGTTGCGGGACACTGGCATCGCTCTCGATGTCTGCCCGATTAGCAATGTGAAACTCCGCGTCGTTCCCTCGGCCAGCGAGCACACGATCAAAAAACTCCTCGATGCTGGCGTGGTCTGCGCCGTCAGCACCGATGACCCCATCAGCTTCGGAAACTCGATCGAAGACGAATACGAATTCCTCGCCCGCGAACTGGATTTTAATGAAACCAGACTAACCCAAATCGCCCAAAATGGATTCCGTGTCGCCTTGTCGCCGGTCGACTTTTGAATTTCTCGGTTACGCCAACCCCAGATGAAACGGACCCGGCAATCTATGAATGGTAGAGGCGGCATGCCGTTACTGCCTTCTCGAAAATATTCCATCGGTAGCCAGGCCTCCCTGCAAGGGAACCTGGCATCAAGCCAGAGAGATATTTTCGGATTGGAAATGACGGAGGGTGGCGAGGCGGAGGTCGCTCTGGATTTTGGCGATGGCGAGCGGGGTTTTCGCTTCGCTCCAGAAAGAGAGCAGGACTTTGACAGAGTTGGGGCCGATGTCCTGCACATGCGCGTCGATCCCTTGCTGGGTGTTGATCTCCGTGTGGGCGGCGGCGACTTCGCGGAGGATTCGCATGGCCTGCTCGATCGGGGCGTTTGCGGAAATGGTGACGGACATTTCGAGGCGGCTCGCTTGGCTGCGGAGGGTGTGGTTCACGACCGTGCCTTGGAGAATGACGCTGTTCGGAATGAGGATTTCCACGCCGTCGTCGCGGTGGAGTTGGCAGCAACGGGTGCCGATCGAGGCGACGGTCCCAGTGTAGGTGCCGACTTCAACCAGATCGCCGATACGGATGGGGCGTTCGAATAAAAGAATCAGGCCGCTGATGAGGTTGTTGGCGAGTTGTTGGGCGCCGAAGCCGACCGCGATGGCGGCGGCTCCGCCCAGAAGCGCGAAAATCGTGAGGGGAATGTTGACGGCGGAGAGGGCGACGAGGCTGACGAGGAAGAGGAGGGTGTAGTTGGTAAACTTCTGAAGGATCGCGCCTGTGGTGGGGTCGAGGTCGAGACGCTTGCTGACACGGAGCCTTAGCCAACGACCCACGGCGGCCGAAATCACCCCGCCCACGAGCAGGATTGCGAGGGCGGTGACGAGCATCCCAAATGTGACGGAGCTCGCGCGCTGGAGGAG
>JBIPMC010000420.1:0-2871 GCA_044369345.1 Terrimicrobiaceae bacterium | reverse complement strand
TCCTGAAGCACAGCAAATTCATAATTTTTTAAGTCATTTGACAATCATTAATATTAATGATTCGATCAAAAATCTAGCTATTCAATGGCGACAACAATACAAACTAAAACTACCTGATGCCATTATCGTAGCGACAACTCTTAGCTTAGAGGCAACATTATTAACCAATGATCAGCAGTTGATAAAGATTCAGGACTTGCCAACCCAATCTATTGTTCTTTTTCTATGAATAAAATTTCTGAGAATACATATCAACATTACAAGGCGAAGCGATCGCAGACTTTGGCGGAGTTGAATGAGTTTTTGAGTAAGTTGGGGTATTTGGTGTGATGAATATAGAAGGGTGGACAAATAGCAGTTTAATTTCTCTTCTTGATGTTATGAAATCTGGGGGAACTCCAAATACATCACGCAGTGATTTCTATGGGGGAGAAATTCCATTTGTTTCAATTGAAGACATGAGTGCAACTAGAAAATATTTGCAGCATACTGTCAAAACTTTAACAAAAGAAGGATTAAAAAATTCAAATACTTGGTTAGTACCTGAAAACTCTCTACTGTATTCAATATATGCAACCCTTGGGCTTGTTCGTATTAGTAAAGTTACTCTAGCTACTAATCAAGCAATATTAGCGATGATTGTCAATCCTAAAGTGATTGATCAAGAGTATCTCTATTATTGGTTAGAATATGTTCGTGATTCTGTCATTAATCTATCTTCACAAACAACACAACGTAATTTAAACGCTACGACTGTAAAGACTTTTATTGTTCAACATCCAGAGAATAAAAAAGAACAAAAACAAATTGCTGAAATTCTCTCTACAATCGATCGCGCGATCGCCAAAACCGAAGCCATCATCGCCAAGCAGCAACGCATCAAAACGGGACTGATGCAGGACTTACTCACCAAAGGAATTGATGAAAATGGCAACATCCGCAGCGAAGCTACCCATAAGTTTAAAGATTCCGCGATCGGGCGTATTCCCGTAGAGTGGGAAATGATTTCAATGGATAAAATAACAACAAAAATTGTAGATGGGATTCACCATACGCCTAATTATGTGCAAGAAGGGATTCCGTTTATTGTTGTCACTGATTTAACTTCTAGTGAAGGTATAAATTTTACTCCTAGCCGTTTTATTACGGAAAAAAATCATCAAGAATTTTATAAGAGAGCCGATCCAAAAGCTAAAGATGTGTTGGTAACTAAAGACGGAACTTTAGGAGTTGCGAGAATTGTCCCAGATGAAGCACCAGATTTCAGCATATTTGTCTCAGTAGCAATGCTTCGCCCAAAAACCACTAAATGTATATCTGAATTGATATGGTCTTTTTTTGAGAGCGGTCGTTTTTTGGCACAACTTGGCTCACTTTCTGCGGGGACAGGGTTAGCCCATATTCATCTTGAACACTTTAGAAAATTTCAAATAAACTTGATGCCGATAGATGAACAGAAAAGAATTTTTGAGGTACTCAATCACCAGCAGCTTTTGTTACAAAAACAGTCGCAGAACTTGGAAAAATTGAAGCACCAAAAAACTGGACTTATGCAAGACCTCCTAACTGGCAAAGTCCGCGTCATCTCATTGAACAAGGAGTAAATTGGTGTATGAATATCACAGAGGATACTTTCATATCATGGTCTAAAGGCCCTTCCAAAACGGAATCTGAGAAGTGTGATAATGCAGAAAGACTTGTGCGTAAAGCAATAAAGGCTGATGCAGATATTTCATATCTAGATATTTCTGTTTTTGCCCAAGGTTCTTATCGTGCAAGAACAAATGTTAGGCAGAACAGTGATGTAGATATTTGCATTTGTAATAACTCAGCATTTTTTCCAGAGTATCCTAAAGGCAATATTAAAGAAAATTTTGGAAATTTTGATAGCAATCTGTCTTTTTATGACTTTAAAGATATAGTTGGTAAGGCTCTTGTCAATTATTTTGGAAAATCTGGCGTTACACGTGGTAACAAGGCTTTTGATGTCCATGCAAACACCTATCGAATTGATGCAGATGTAGTGCCAACATTTGAGCATCGGTGTTATACTGGGGAAAAAAAATCAGACGGTACTCATAATTATCTTTCAGGTGTAGCATTTAAGCCGGACAAAGGAGGTTTAATAAAAAATTGGCCGCAACAAACTTACGATAATGGTATTAGTAGAAACCTTAGTACAAATCGAAAATATAAACGGCTTATCCGTATCCTAAAACGACTGCGAGACAAAATGCAAGACGAGAACATAGTAGAAGCTAAAAACTGTCCTTCATTTCTTATTGAATGCCTTGTTTGGAATGCTGATATTAAAGCATACCAAAAGGAAACATACACTGAGATTCTTCGATATATTATCGCAGATGTCTGGAATCGAACAAGTAATGATGCAGATTGTTCTGAATGGGGCGAAGTCAATGAGTTAAAATACCTTTTCAGGACTTCTCAACCTTGGACACGTAAGCAAGCAAACCAATTCCTCCAAGCAGCATGGGATCGAATAGGGTATCTATGAAAAATTTAAAGACTAAACCTTTTGTTTATTTTATCTTCACTCTGTTTGCGATTTGCTTTACTGCGATTGCACTAATAAGAAATGAAGAAATAGTTGATATCTGGAGTACAGTAAAGATAGCCTACAAAACAATTCCTATTCTGTTAATTCTATGGCTAGGCTTTACTAAATATGCCTGGAAGTGGTCGGTATTTCAAGGTTGGCTTGTGCCATTTCCTTATATCGAAGGAACCTGGCAAGGAAACATCCAAACAACATGGAAAAACCCAAAAACAGGCGAAATACCCGGCCCGATACCCGTAATTCTAACAATTAAACAATCTTTTTCGAGAATCAGTTGTGTTATGCGAACGGCA
>JBIPMC010000403.1:0-2873 GCA_044369345.1 Terrimicrobiaceae bacterium | reverse complement strand
TTTCCGTCATTTGTGGTATGTCTTCCTACGAGTTCCTACTAACCTAGGCACAAGGGGGACTCATTTTTTTCGTAAAAATTTACTAAGTCTAAACATTAAATTTCGGCACATTAAGTTTGAACATTTCGTTTGTCGCTCATGAAGCTGTCAGAGGTCATTTTCTTAAGTAATTTGATGTCATAATGATATATCATATGACACGTGTTTCTGTCGTAAGAATTTTTTATTCTTTGAAATTTCCGACGACAGATGGCAGCGTCGCTGACACCCCACTGACGTGTGTTGAAAATTCACCATCTTATTCAGCCTTTGCTACCCTGTTCAAGCTAGTTAACTTCGAATAGTACATGTTCAATTTCATCGAAGTCACTCAAAACATCCGAAATAACCATGGCAAACACTCGCAAGAAATTTGTTCCTAGTAATGGCACAACAGCCAAAACTACTATGATGTCCCAAGAATTGCGAAGTGGTGTTGATGAAAGCAACATTCTTGCTGGCCGACGCACACGAAGTGGACGATCGAGTGAGAAAAATCATTTGTCTGCTATTTTACATATAATCATTCGTCTGCTTATATGCATCTATTTTCCCCGTAACTCAACTGCTGTCTCACCCCCATATCCCTAGGTGCCATCCCAGTATTGGATGCTGTATTCGCATCTTTTGTTGGTGATAATCCCCCTGGCGATGTTCTGGCCAATTCGGCCATGTTGACTACCGAGACTCCTCGAAAAGACGGCGGTGATCCCCCACTTGAACCTCGCGTCGACAATACTTCGATTGAAGCTTTTGGAGAGACGGGGACCGCCGATGCCCCCACTGCTGACGACACTCCTACTGGCGATATTAACGAGGGGAAAGAAGGGAGATCTCGTAAAGTTCTCGTTGGAAAAAATCGGCCCAAAAGAAAAACGAAGAAGAGTTCCTCAGTGGCGAAACCTCGACAGCGTCGAGTTGTTGAATCAAGCGATGACGAAGATTTTGTTGCCGAAGAAGATGGAAGCGATGACGCGAGCGATGAGGACAAAGGCAGTAAGAGGGGACGAAAGAGCAAAGGAGGGAAGAAAGCAGGGGCTGACGACGAAAGTAAAACCAACAATGGACGAAGGAAAAGTGGCGACGGACGTAAGAAGAGTGGTAAGGATGCTGATGTCCGTGCAAGCAATGACGAGAGCGATGACGCGAGCGAGGATGAGGACGAAAGCAGCAATATGACGAGACGAAAGAGCAAAGGAGGAGGGAAGAAAGACGACAGCAATAAAACCAACAAGGGACGAAAGAAAAGAGGGAACGAAGCCATCAATGATGTAGGTGTTCACGAGGAGCATCCGGCGAAAAAATTGTAAGTTACCATCCAACTACAACTTGACTATGATGAAATTTGACACATTAAAATTGAATGTTTCTGACATTTCATTCTTTATCTTACTTGATTCAATATAATTTGAATTCATTCAAAATGAATGCTTCCAATGTCATTTACTTGAATAAAAACAATTTGAATACATTCATTTTGAATGTTTTCGATGTTACATTTTATTCAAATTGAATGCATTAAAATTGAATAATTCTACCGTGTGAAAAAATTCAATCTTAATGCATTCAAATTGAATGTTATTGAATACTATACATTCAAATTGAATGTATCCCAACTAACCACAAACTTTCGAAAATTTTCTGACATCAGAAAGGACGCACATCCTGAATCGGATCATGACGAATCATCGGAGGATGGCATGTTGGTGTCTGGTAACCGTGACAGTTCAGAGGATGAAGACGTTGACATTGTTAATGTCACTAAGTCAAGAGATTCCATTATTTGTCCCAGATACGATCCTTGCGTTCTAAGATATGGTAAGTTGCCGAGACTGTTGTCGTCACTCACTACATTGGTACTTTATCTTACATTCAATTTACTGACATTCAATTTGAATTAGGGCAACATCTTTGGATTCAGGTTGCAAATAAGTTTGGCAGGCATCTCGCGATCGGCATAGATAGCTTTAACAAGAACACCCCATACTATACGAAACACAACACACCAGCAGATGTGTTCGGTGCACTCACATTCATGATGTCTTCCACACTCGAACACTTCACGGTTCCAGACAAGGACAGTACTTTGAATGATACACTTATGGTTCAGATTAAGGCGTCATCTGAACCAAGCAAAAAGACTCCAAATTCTCTGCATAGCAATTCTTTTGGCAAAGTAAACAAGACGTTCTGTCGTTTTGTTATTGAATACATTGCTATGTCTCTCTATTTTGATTATTGGGGTGATCACGCAACTATGTCTGCTCCTGCTCCTTTGAATAAGGTGAGTACTTCTTCTTACTAACTTCTAATTGAATGCCTTCTAATTGAATCCCTTCAAATTGTATTCGATTTAGGAAAAAAATGTCCCTCAAAAGGTTTATGACGGACTAAAGTGGAATATGATGGTATTGGTTGAGATTTGTTTCGACATCGATCCTCAGAGGGCAATGGCAGTCTTTGGTGAAAAGGACCATGGGAAAACCACACTTGGGTGGGACGTTCCAAAGCTGAAAACACTTTTCTCCGCGTTAACCAATAGAAAGCATGCTTTGAATAAATTTGGTGTCAAGTCATCGTGGAGTTTTCAGGATTATGAAGGATATACAGAGGCGATGTGGATCCATCATTTTTTTGTCATGCAGTTTGTCCATCCCTATTTTCGTCCACGTCCTGACATGAATCTTGAAACGGGTCTTCATTATAACAACCAAAGGATAACCTTCCTCCACAAAAAATGGCACAAGTTCATCGCAATGGTGGACGACGAACACATTGCTCAATATCAACAAGTTGCTAATTCTACAACTTCCAAGCCTCATTACACCATGGTT
>JBIPMC010000443.1:0-2881 GCA_044369345.1 Terrimicrobiaceae bacterium | reverse complement strand
TAGCTCTATTAAAGTTGGTTAGAGCTTTGTCATATTGTCCGATTCTTGTCAAAGAAATACCTCGACCTCGAAAAGCATTGTGGTCGTCAGGTTTGATTTGCAAGGCTTGATCATAGGCAGCGATCGCTTCTTCGTATCTGCCTAAATTATCTAGCGCATTGCCTCGACCTAAAAAAGCTCCGTGTAAGTCAGGTTTGATTTGCAAGGCTTGATCATAGGCAGCGATCGCTTCTTCGTATCTGCCTAAATTATCTAGCGCAATGCCTCGGTTGTACCATGCTTCGTGTTTGTCAGGTTTGATTTGCAGTGCCTTGTCAAAGGAGGCGATCGCTTCTTCGTGTCTTCCTAAATTACCTAGCGCAATGCCTAGTTTGTTCCATGCTTCGTGTTTGTCAGGTTTGATTTGCAGTGCCTTGTCAAAGGAGGCGATCGCTTCTTCGTGTCTTCCTAAATTACCTAGCGCAATGCCTCGGTTGTGCCATGCTTCGTGTTTGTCAGGTTTGATTTGCAAGGCTTGGTCATAGGCGGCAACCGATTCTTCGTTTCTTTCTAAATTAAATAGCGCATTGCCTCGGTTGTACCATGCTTCGTGGAAGTCAGGTTTAATTTGCAAAGCTTGGTCAAAGGATGCGATCGCTTCTTCGTTTCTTCCTAAATTACCTAGCGCATTGCCTCGGTTGTGCCATGCTTTGTAGTATTCAAGTTTGATTTCTAGGGCACGATCAAATGAAGCTATAGCTTCTTCATATCTTCCTAAGTGATCGCATAATATACTGCCTCGGTTATTCCATGCTTCGTAGTATTCAGGCTTGATTTGCAAGGCTTTGTCATAGGCGATGATCGCTTCTTCGTACTTCTCTAAAGTATAAAAAGAATGAGCAATTTCAAAGAAAACATTGCTATGAGTATTAGAATTTATCTTATTCTCCAGCAAATTAGCCTGCTGCTCGGCTTGTTTCAGCACATCCAATCTTTGACTAGAACGGCAACGCCAAAACTTGCTCATTAAGGCAGTCGATTTAGCGATTCCATCAGACAAAGAATCGATTTGTTCAAAACATTTTTCTATCCCATTTTCTATGGTTTCTACTAGAGCTTTTGGCAGTACAGTGTCATTAACTTTCCTTTTAGGATTCGGAGGAGAAGTCATGATCAGCCAACCAAAAGGAATTAGTCGCTTGAGATCTTCTAAAAATCTTTGATTCTCTTGATGCAAGAGATTATTTTCAGAGACTTCTGCTTCAGCTAAAATTGCGATAAAAGGAGAAATTACAATTGAAATTTGATCGAAGAAGCGAGAAGCAAAAAAGTAATTTAGGAAATACAGCTTACATTCTTTGTAGCGCAGATTAAAAAATGCGTGATAAATAGCCTCGGCTGTATATTCACACCAATCTTCATTTTCATATTTTTCCGATTCATATAGATCGGGCAATACTTCCTTATTTGCTAGTCCCTCAAAATATTTTTGTAATTGTGAGTGCAATTCTCGAAACTTAGTAGACTCTTTGCCACAAAGAGATTGCCGAATCACATCTCTAGCAATATCCTTCAGACAATATCTGTAATTACTTTTATCTACAAATTCAACAAGATCATAACCTTTCAGCCACTCAAAGCAATCAAGACTCTCATCGACACCAGTTACAAAATCAAGATCTCGACAAGCCACTAAACTTTGTAGCAAAGGCTTATCAACCCAACGACAGCAAGCCGCCAATTGCAATAAACTCTTTTGGTTCTCAGTCAAGCCCTTAAATAATCGTTCAGAAATTTCTTCAGTGAAATTAATTGGTTCACCATCTTCTTGTTCTTTCCTGATTAGATCTAAATAAAATGGCAACCCTTTAGTAATTTTATTCAGTTTTTCAATGTCTCTTTTATTAGAAACACCTATTTTTTCTAAATAACTCTTGATCTGCTCTTTCTCAAACACCTTTAATGGAGTTTCTTGAACTAACTTAGACTCCCTAGATAAGTCCTTCCATTCGGACTTTTTGAACAACTGAAACCGTCCCGCTACCAATAGGCGGACTTTGCTATTTTTTAGCTCTTTATTTTGCAGCAACAACTCCCGCAACCAGCGATCTACATCTGGCGAAGCTTTCTCATAGGTATCCAAAATCAACACAATTGGCACTTGCTTGGCATGGTTGACCAAAGTTTCCACAAAAGCTTGAGTGAGCTTAGGTAAAGGCTCTAGCATCAACTCCTGTACTTCTGCTTTTTGGGTAGCTCTATGCTTTGCAAGCAAATTATCCTTAAGCGATAAAGCCGTAACAGCACCATCAACGGCTGTATCAACCCCTCCACTAATCGCAGTGGAAGTCATTGAAGAAGTAATGGCAGACAAAGGCGTATTTATTCCCATAGTTGTAGCCGTTGAGACTGCCCAACCGCCTACATTGATTGCAAGTTTAGCAATCTGCTTTGCCAAATCGATTTGCTCTTTACTAACCGTCTCCTCTTTATCAATAGGTTGATATTGCAAAGCATGAAGTGTTTCTTTGTAAGTTTTATGTTTTTCGGCAAAATGATCGGAATTGTTTAACAAATCCTTTTTCAAAAGTCCAAGCGGCGGCAAATCCTTATGCAGCTTTACCATTACATCAAGCGGCGTTTCCGTAAATGCACCAAAGGAAAATTTGGTAAAATGAACATTATTTTTGTACTGTTCCTCTAACTTTTCTTGAGTCCTATCCAATATCGTAGACTTACCCACACCCCCGATCCCCCAAACATAAAACATCATTGGAGATGCTTCTGGTTGTGCGATCGCCTTAGTGATGCGATCGATTAACGCTTTTTCTTCTGGTCGAGCAATGTGGTAATCAGTCATGAATGAAATTCTACTATTTGCAGCTTATTGAAATCATAGAAA
>JBIPMC010000367.1:0-2883 GCA_044369345.1 Terrimicrobiaceae bacterium | reverse complement strand
GGTTGGTTGGCCGGACATTGACACAGTTTTTTGAGCGATGTTATAGTCTCTTCTGTGATGTTGCATGATAAGGGATGATGGTGATCATGATTAAGTCGGAGGGAAATTGGGGGGCTCCATGATTCCATCAAATGATTGGTGTCTATGAGTATTATCTCCAGGGAAGAAGATGAAATGGGATGCCAAGTGTTGTATTCGTGGCTGATGGGATAGATGCTTGTGGTTTCAGCATCAGTGATACTCATATGATGTTTTTGCTTGTTTTTTCCTCCACCAATACGTTCCGCTGTAGGAACATATAAAGCCGATTGTGACTCATCATCGATCGCGGTTTGGTTCTTATGTGTACCTCCCCCTATTAATTCCGCACGAAGGACTCGATTCGCAGGGTAATATGTAATATTTAACGAATGCCGTGCCGGCTGGCCTGAACGATATCCGTGCTGTGCAGCATGTACGTTATTCTTAGTAAAGGGAGTTGAGTTGAGTGTGGTGTTGCTGTCTCGCGTATTAGAGTACCTGTGTGTAACGAAGAATGGGGAGATATATTCTCTAGTGGGGAGAAATGGATCATATTTTAGGAAATTTGCCGGATTCGTTCGCTCGAATTCGACCATTGTTCGGAGATATAGTTGATTTACGATTTGACACTGTAGGAAATGTGATGTATGGTATTGCGATCGAAGTGAATGCATATGATAGGTGGACAGTGTGTTACGCTGCTCGGTCGTATGGTTACGAGTTGATGTGGATGTTGCGGGCGGTGAGCAGGGAATCATGGAATGAGTATCTGGAGACACTAGAGGATGATATCGTCGATGTCTCGGTGACTGATGATGAGGATGATCGCATGTTGGTGGTAACGCGGGAAATTGATGCTTTGCGCATGATGATCTTCTTTTGGTTTGATGAACCTCGTGGGGTTTGGGTGTTGTATCTTGTTTTACAATTTGATTTGAACTCTTCGATAAATTGGGCCCCTTCTGATGACGATAGTGTGTCAACCGCCCATTCACCTGAAGGTAGTGACGGTTCTGAGAGTTGAGACGGTGTTTAATTAGGTGTAAGTTTAGTAACAGTAACATAGAAGGATTGTATGTCAAATCTGTCGTAGGATCCGAATTGATCACGCAAGGCGTTAGTAGGTAATTAAGCAGCCTTGGTTCGAATGTATTAGTCACTTCAGATGCAATTGTTCTTTGGTACCTGTCTATATGCCAGTTGATATTTTCTTTTTCTTGTGTTAAATCATTTTTTATCGAGATATTTAGTTTCCATGGATCATCGTGTTGTGTTACCATTACGTGGAGTTGTGTTGACCGTCCGGTACCTAACGAACGGTGAACAGGTATTTCTGTTGGTGATTGAAAGGGTGCGGAGCCGTCTGATCCTCGGTATCTATGGATGGGGTGCTGGTAATATTTTTGTGGCCGAATTCGTAATGGGTTTGGATAGGATTCCTGATGGTATCTTTGCAATACATGGAGTGATTCGTGAAGTCGGGAGAGCGTTGCGACAACGAGGGTGCTATTTGATCGTGGAAGATCACGACGATGTGGCGTGGTACATATTGTATGATCGGGAAGATGGAGAATGGGTGATCGATGCAGAGTTGAGGGAGCTAGTGGTTGCTCAGGAAGCCACTGCAGTTTCCGATGACGAGGAGAGCGTAATATAAGTATAATATGTAGTAGATTGAGTTTAACGTTGTTGTTCCATTGTTGTTTGAAGTTGCTTAGGCAGGAGTTATGTAATATGAGGTTGAATATCATGTTACTAGAAATTACGAGTACTCTAGTGGATGTTACACTGTATCTGACATAAATCAAGAGCACGATGTGCTCTTTTATACGTATTGATGGGATCATTCTTCCATTGCCCCATAGTCTAAGATCCCTGTGATAGCGGCCATGGGAGATCCGCCATCGCTTTCATCAGGCTGTGATAGGCTTAAAGAATTTTCCTGGGTATTCATCACAGCGACAGCTCTACGTTTCTGAGACTGAGCTGGAGCGATGTTCCAATGTTCCATCATCGTAGCTATGTTATCGTTGATCGATACCGTCCTGTTTTCAAGATGGGAGAGTCGTTGGTCCATGTTCATTTGATGTTCTTTCTGAGTCTGCATCTCCGTCTCTAAGCCTTGAAACCGTGCCTCCATCATCGCCGTTACTGTTTGAGATGTTTGGGTGGTGGTAGTAGTTGTGGTGCCTTCAGTATCTTGTACTGATACCGATTGAGTCATTTGGGTGCGAGCTCGTAGAATTCCACTATATGTGATTTGAGATGGGGGGTTGTTGCCTATGGTGGTTTCCGGCAGATCTCTCTTTGTAGCCGGAGACTTTAAGCGTGATTCAGCCATTTGTATATACTCCATATCTGCCCGGTGGGGTACACTTAATGCTATTGGCTTACCATTTTTTGTGCGAAGATGCCCGCCGAACCAAATGCCTTCCGCGTCATTCTGAAAGACATTTTCAGTTTCTCCAGATGCAAGAACAGCTCTAATTTCTTTCTCTAGAGTGGATTTACGCATCTCGATGTATGATCTATCACACTTCTGAAAAGACACGATCGTACATGTTTGTCCGGCGTTTGGGTCGACGATTTGAAATAGTTTGCTCCTAGACATGCCTTCAGTAGACGGTAGGCTTTTAAGTAAAGTTCGAATAGTAGTTGATTTCCCGCCTTTTAATACGATATTTGTATTCAAGTCCTGTAGGCCATGTATAGCGGTGACCTCTTCCTCACCAAGGTATTGTTCGTGGTTGAAGATAATTTTGTCCCGTTGTTCATTTGAATATTGTTCCCCATTTCTGGTAGGAATGAACAGCATCATGTCACCTCTAGGGTACGCCTTGGGGGAGCCATCGTAAATGGTTT
>JBIPMC010000076.1:0-7568 GCA_044369345.1 Terrimicrobiaceae bacterium | reverse complement strand
AGCCCCGGTCGATGTGGTAAACGCGGTTTACCTCCGTGATTCCATCGGCCTGCAAACCCGCTAGCACCAATGCAGCCGAGGCGCGAAGATCACTCGCCATCACCGGCGCGCCGCTAAGTTGAGGCACCCCCTTGATGACTGCCGTTCCGCCGTGGAGTTCAATATCTGCCCCCATGCGTTTCATCTCGGCCACATGCATGAACCGATGCGGAAAAACATGGTCGCTCACCACGCTGATGCCGTCCGTCGTCACCATCAAGGCACACATCTGCGCCTGCATGTCAGTCGGAAAACCTGGGAATGGCACAGCATCAATTTTCAAAGCGGATCGCTTCACACCCGGGCGGATCGTGACCTGGCTACCATTTGAGAGAATTTCGAATCCCGACTTTGCCAGCAGGCCAGTGACGGATTCCAAGTGCGTGGGATTCACGCGCGAAACCGTGACCTCATCTCCGGAAATAGCACCGGCTGCGAGAAAGGTTCCAGCCTCGATGCGGTCAGGGATGACCTCGTGCTCGGCGCCGTGGAGTTCTTTAACTCCCTCGATCGAGATGCTCCGAGTGCCGGCACCTTCGATCTTCGCACCCATCGCAATGAGGAAATTCGCCAAGTCCACCACCTCGGGCTCCTCGGCGGCACCATCGATCACGGTAACTCCATCGGCCAAAACCGCCGCCATCATCACATTTCCGGTACCGAGAACCGTGGATCCGAAATTGCTCCGCATCGAAATCCTTGCTCCCTTCAAATGGGGCGCAAGAACCTTCACATTGCCGCCGGAAACTTTCACAGCCGCACCCAAAGCCTCGAATCCTCGAAGATGGAGATCAATCGGTCTATCGCCAATGACGCATCCACCAGGCAACGAAACCGTGGCCTCGTGCTCACGGCCAAGAAGCGGACCAAGAATGCAAACTGACGCGCGCATTTTCCGCACAATGTCGTAGGGAGCGTGCGTGAGGATTTTCTCAGCGCGAATTTGGACTGTTCCGCTCGCCCGCTCCACTTCGCAGCCTAGATCGCTCAGGATCGTGAGCATGTAGTGGATGTCGCTCAGATCGGGAACGCGCGAAATGGTGCATGGTTCCTTTGTGAGAAGGGTGGCGGCAAGGATGGGGAGGGCGGAATTTTTTGAACCGCTAATCTTGACGCTTCCCCGCAGGCGGCGTCCGCCGTGAACCAAAATTTTATCCATGTGTCGCGAAACGAATCATTGCTGCGCTTTGATAGACGGGAGCTGCCGCGTTGTCCCGATTTTTCAATTCACTGGGCCGCGAGGGTGGAAACTCAAACCGGCCCCTGGCTAGAAACCATTTGAAGAATAGCGGCAGGCGTGATCGATCGGGCCTTTGCCTGAATGTCTGCGAGGTGCTGGGAATGTAGCCCAGAGGCTTTGTTTTTAAGACTCTCAAAAAGAGTCCGCGCCGAGTTGGCATCCAGCCTTTGGCCACCTTGGTGGTATTGCTCGGCGAGATGACCAAGCGCGTAGGTGGTGCAGAATGAAATGGCGGATCCGGCGATCTGACTCGCGACTTTTCCCACGAGTTTTCCGCCGAGTTTTTTTCCAAATCCTCCGAGGAATTTCCGAGCAAATCCCTCGAGCATTTGGGAACCGATCCCAACGCCTGCGACGGCGAGAAACTCCTTGATGCGGGAGCGGTCCATCTCGATGCCGTGCGTTTTGCCAATGCGATAAACCATTTTCATCTGAAGTGGCAGGATGGCCATGGTCGCGAGCGATTCGGGAAGCAACTCCAGCGCTCCATTGAGGATCGCGTAGTTTAAAATCATCCCGCTGTTGTCGGAGCCGAGGGCTTGGGGCAATGGACTCGCCACCGGCGCCAAAACGATCGAGTCCACCTCCTTCACGACCTGACTGGCCGACTCGCCTTTGACTCCCAGCGCCGTGGAAAGCTCACCGAGAAAACTTTTCTCGGACTCAGAAAGAAGGTCATCGGCCTCGCAGACCGCGAGCGCCATTTCGTAAGCCAACAAGCGTTGGGGAGGATTGGCGAGGCGGGAGACCGCCTCATCGAGAGACAATCGACCCATCAGAATTTTCCGCGACAGCGCAGCGGGGTCGCTGGATCCAAGTTCGTCGGCAATTCGTCGAACCTCGGCCCTTTCGAGCTCGGACTTTTCGCCATCGCACATCGCGGCCATCAAACAAATAGCCAGAAGCGCATCACCAGTTTCGGGAATAAGGGATTCTTCGATTTTCATTTTCCAAACAGTATTGCCGCCGCAGCAGCAGCAGGCATCATCGAATCGATGGCCTTTGCGCCGAAAAACCAAAGAGCTACCCCGACGGCGGCGAAATACATGACGGTCAATCCGCCCCAGGCGAGCGAGAGGATCAGCATTAATCCGTCGCGTTCAATCCAAGCCAGCGCAGCAAAAAAGATCATCAGCGCGGGGAAGAAATTATTGAGGGGAAGATTCGCCACGGGCAACGCCAGCAAAGCGCCTCCGGTGAAAATCAACCCTCCGACAAGACGACGCCCCCGCTTTCCCACCACCCAGCGGCTAAAACGCTCACGAGTGAAGCGCTGGCAGATCGATAGAATTCTTTTTGTGAAGCCAACCACGGCAATCCAGAAGTGGCCGTGAATGCGCAAACCACCGGCTGATTTTGGAAGAACCGGGGAGTTTCTGCCGCGAGCCATTTGCCAACCCAAGGCAATAAAGGTCACGCCACAGACCTGAGTGAGCGGCCCCAGCGGCACGGGTTGAATAAAGGGAATCGACAGCAACACCGCTGCAAAACAAAATGCATGGGGACCGATCCGATTCAAAGCTTCGGAGAGCAAAATACCCTCCCCGGCAGCGAGATCTGCTAAGTCGCTCAGAATCTCGTGAAAATTTTTTTGCTCGTGCGGGTTATCGGACATCACGCCGGAGGGCGGGATTCCTGTCCAACACTCTGGCGAGGATTCGGGCGTCATCGGTCAAACCAATTTCAGGAATGGAGTCAGGTATCAAGTCCACGCCTTTGAGGATGTAGAACGCGGCGACTCCCGCCTCCGCCAAATGCGCGGGCAATGGATCCTCGTCGGAAACCGATTCCTCGTCTTCGATCCAACTAATCAGGAGTTCCACTCCCTGCTGAAGATCGTAATGAATCCTCGCCTGCTCGGTTTCCATTTTGCTGCGCAAGGCCGACACATGCTCTCGCAGGGCAACAAAGTCCGAGGTTGTGAAGTTTTTCCTTTCGGATTCGATGAATTCATCAATCGAAACTGCTTTGCCAGGGTTTAGCGGTGACATGATAATCGCGGTTCTGTGAATGAGAGGCTTCATTCTTCGCGGCGGCCCATGATCAACGGAAGCAAGTGCCACAGGAAATATGCCAACGAGGTGATGAAGGCGGCGACATAGGTCCATGCAGCGGCTTTGAGAACACGATTCACTCCTTCTTCCTCGTGCATGGCTGCGAGGATTCCCGAGTGGCGCAACGCCACTTTGGCACGGGCCGATGCGTCAAACTCGACCGGCAATGTCACGAGATTGAAAAGCATGATCACTCCCCAGCCGGCGGCCATCAGGACGATACCGGTCTGGGTGTTGACAAAGCCCGTGAACATACCAATCAAGGGCAGCCACATGACCAACTGGCTCGCGATCTGGGTCGCACCAACGGCTGCCATGCGGAGATGCAAGGGGGCGTAGGCCCGGGCGTGCTGAATGGCATGACCGGCTTCGTGCGCCGCCACCGCAAGCGCGGCCACAGAGGTGCCGTGGTAGTTGTTCGCACTCAGAACCAGTCTCCGGTGCGAGGGGTCGTAGTGATCCGTGAGTTCGCCTTCGCAGGGCTCAATTGAAACGCCATCGACGCCCGCATCCTGAAGCACGCGGGCGGCGGCTTGGGCACCAGTTAGGCCAGTGAGCGAAGGCTCCTGGGAATATTTGCGGTAGACGCTTTTCACCCTCGCAGAGGCCCAGAAGGACAAACCAAGGGTGCCGATGAAGAGAATAAGTGGAAGTATCATGGGGAAGAAATTGGCAAAAAGAGTTGATTTTGAAAATTACGAAAATCAAAATGAAATATTAGTTTTTACCAAAGAGTGAATACCCAGCTGAATTACCATCATCTCCGCTATTTTTTGGCCGTGGCAACAAATGGCGGGATCACCCAAGCCGCCGCCGCGATTCATGTTTCCGCACCCACACTCAGCACGCAATTGAAGGAACTGGAGTCCTTCGTCAGCAAGCCGCTTTTCCGCCGTGAGAATCGACAGATGCGCCTGACCGAGGATGGTCGACTGCTGTTGCGATACGCTGAGCGAATTTTCGCTACTGGCGATGAAATGCTGGAAGTGATGAAGCGCGGAAAATCGGCCGGCCCCGGCACGGTTTTTCTCGGGGTGTCCGACGGCGTGCCGAAACTTCTAGTGGCGCGATTGCTGGACCGCGCCTGCCAAAAGGCTCCTGATCTGCAATGCGTGGTTCGCGAGGGATTGCCGCAGGAACTTTGGAGCGCTCTGGGATCGCACCAAGTCGATCTGGTCATCGCCAACGAAGCTCCGCCGCCGAATCCCGTGAACCTACCCACCGGACGCAGGATCGGCCGCATGAGGGTCGTCTTTGCGGCCTCGCAGACTTTGGCGAAGGCGTTCCAAAAAAATCCCGATCCCGCTCAGCTACCGGTTCTGGCACCCGCGAGAGAATCAGTCTTGAGGCGGGAGTTGGAGCAATGGTGGGCGACCAAGGAAATCAACCCGGTCATCCGCGCGGAGTTTGACGATGCAGCGGCGATGTTCGAGTTGGCTGCTCGAGGTCTTGGAGCCGCACCGATTCATGAACCGGTGCTCAAGGATATTTGTAAACGCTATGATTTGGTCGCGCTGCCCCTGAAGCCGGATATCGAGGACGACCTCTTTGTGGTGGGAGAAAAACTCCGCTATGCGGCAGATGGCGTCTCGCTTCTGATGGAATTAGCCGATGGAATCCTGAAAGCGTGATCTGCTCGAGAGATTCAGGCTTTCTCGACCTGCCAGTATTCGAGGTCCACGAGCGTATCGCGGCCGAAGATGCTGACGGAGACGCGGAGTTTGCCGCGCTCTGGATCGATTTCCTCGACGAGGCCGTTCTGGTTTTGGAAAGGGCCGTCAGCGACCTTCACCTTGTCGCCCACCTCGAACTGAATCTTCGGCTTTACGGAATCCTCACGGTCGCGTAATTGAGCAAGTAGGCCATCGACTTCCTTCTGACGCATCGGAATCGGGCGATCTTTCGTGCCGGCGAATCCAAGAACGCCGTTGGTCTCTTTGATGAAATACCAAGTCTTGTCGATGAGTTGATTGTTCTCATCGAGGAGGTGCATGTTGACAATGATGTAGCCGGGGAAAAATTTCCGGGTGGTCTCGGTTTTTTTGCCACGCTTGATTTCCTGGACGCGCTCAGTGGGGATGAGAACCTCGTAAACGAGATCACCCATTTCTTCGGTCGCGATGCGGCGGTCAATGTTTTCCTTAACTTTTGCTTCCTGTCCGGAGAGCACATGAACAACAAACCACTGGTCTTTCGGGGCGATGGCCATTTGAAAAAGAATCCGGGGAGAGATTTAGGGCTTCGTCAGAAAACTGACGACATTGATAAGAATGAAATCAAAAAAAGCGATGTAGCCACCGAGGATCAACATCGCCACGAGAACCACGACGGTCGAATCAGTGAGTTCCTTGTAGCGCTTAAACCCCTTTTCATTGGGATCCCACGGCCAGGTGGCTTTTCCGAGTTCGATACGAACTTCGGAGGTGAATTTGCGAACTTTGGAAAACATCGTTTTTTTGGAAGGTGCCACAGGTCAGGAGGGACTCGAACCCCCAACCGGCGGTTTTGGAGACCGCTGCTCTACCAATTGAGCTACTGACCTTCGGACTAAAGAATAATCCTGCCTGTGGCTACGGGCAAATTAGGCAATGATGTCGGAAACACGCCCGGCACCAACAGTGCGGCCGCCTTCGCGGATCGCAAAGCGAATGGTTTTTTCCATGGCGATCGGAGTGATGAGCTCAACTTCCACAGAGACATTGTCACCAGGCATGACCATCTCGACGCCTTCAGGCAATTTCACGGTTCCTGTAACATCGGTTGTGCGGAAGTAAAATTGCGGACGGTAATTCGAGAAGAACGGAGTGTGGCGGCCACCTTCGTCCTTGGAGAGGACATAAACTTCGGCCTTGAACTTGGTGTGTGGCTTGATCGATCCGGGCTTGGCGATAACTTGGCCGCGCTCGATGTCTTCCTTTTTGGTGCCACGGAGCAGCACGCCGACATTGTCGCCAGCTTCGGCGGTGTCGAGGAGCTTGCGGAACATTTCGATGTCGGTAACGGTGGTCTTGGCGGTAGGCTTGAGACCAACGATTTCGACTTCCTCCATTTTCTTGAGGATGCCGCGCTCGACACGGCCGGTGGCTACGGTGCCGCGACCTTCGATGTTGAACACATCTTCCACGGGCATGAGGAAGGGTTGATCCTTCGGACGCTCGGGCTGCGGGACATATTCGTCCACCGCGGCCATGAGGTTGAGGATTTCTTTTTCGTAGGTGGGGTCGCCTTCGAGGGCCTTGAGAGCGGATCCCTTGATGATCGGAATGGTGTCGCCGGGGAACTCGTATTTGCTCAGGAGCTCCCGGATTTCCATCTCGACGAGTTCGAGGAGGTCTTTGTCATCAACCATGTCGACCTTGTTCATGAAAACAACGATCGAAGGCACGCCGACTTGGCGGGCGAGAAGAATGTGCTCGCGGGTCTGAGGCATCGGGCCGTCGGCCGCGCTGCAAACAAGAATGGCTCCGTCCATCTGGGCTGCGCCGGTGATCATGTTTTTTACATAGTCAGCGTGGCCGGGGCAATCGACATGAGCGTAGTGGCGATTGTCGGTCTCGTACTCGACATGGGCGGTATTGATCGTGATGCCGCGCTCTTTTTCTTCGGGAGCGGCGTCGATTTCATCATATTTCTTCGCCTGAGCCTTGCCCGACTTGGCGAGCACGGTGGTGATCGCGGCGGTGAGTGTGGTTTTGCCGTGGTCGACATGGCCGATCGTGCCGATGTTGACGTGCGGTTTAGTGCGCTGGAACTGTTCTTTAGCCATCTGGATTGTTGTTTTGGTTTTTAGTGGGATCGTGGGAAAGTGGAGCCCATGACCGGGATTGAACCGGTGACCTCGTCCTTACCAAGGACGTGCTCTACCGACTGAGCTACATGGGCATCTGGCGGCCGGAGCCGCATCGTTCACGCATCGATCCGCGTTGTTATGTGTCCCGTCGAATGAAGGCGAGGACGCGACCGCCCGCGCGTTTCACGAGCGGTGTGCGTCGTCTCCCACATTCAGCGGGAGTGGGAAACTTAGCGGCTCGTTTTTTTGTGTCAAAAACAAATTGGATTCGCAGGAGGCAAAAATCCGAAGCGCCTCGCCCGCGAGATACAGTGAGCCTGTGACGAGAATCGGATCAGGCAACTCAAGAGCAGCGCGGATTGCGGTTTCAAGCGAATCGTGGATTTGCGAGGGACGCATGACACGCGGAAACAGCACGGCGGGAGATTCGGATCGAGGGTTGTCG
>JBIPMC010000449.1:0-2904 GCA_044369345.1 Terrimicrobiaceae bacterium | reverse complement strand
TACTTCCATTTGGAAGGATTCGTACACTAGTTGAAGAACTTGGCCTAGCGTCGAGTCCGTTTGCCAGTGCCGAATCAGTGTTGTGATGTCCTTCGCGAGTTTTTCTATGGACCACTTTTTCATGCCGATGCCTTGGTAATCGACTGGGAGTGTCCTGAACTCTGTGGTAATGCATCTGTTGAAGCCGAGGTAGGGGAGTGCTTGGAAGTATACCCTGCCCATTGTTGCATCGAGGTCTGACGGCCTTGCGTAGTTGGAGGAGAGTCCGTATGACCACTGTGCATTCTTCTGGCATTTTAGGCTTAGCCATGTGAGGCTGCGTTCAAGTGGCCTTGTCTGAAGTTGGTCTACCCATTCGAGACCTTTCTCCCGTAGGGAGGCCAACGGAGCGATGCCATCATTGTTTGGGTTGTTCCAGGTACCAAGCGTCTTGGCAGAGTGGTCGTTTGGACATGCTGGGATTGAAGAGGAGGTGCCGTCGGGTTGGGGGATGGTGAGTTCATCGGCATGTAGTTCGGGGATTGTCTTGAGAGTTGGTTTGCCTTTGACAAACTTCCATGACATGACATAGTAGAAGCTTTTTGCCTTTTTGATGGAACCGCCAGTTGCCTGTAGCAGTTTGCCCCAGTCGTTGATGGCCCGTTGGATTCTGGAGAGGAATGCGGAGTCGCTGATTCCGTAGAAGTCTCCCCAGTGTATAAGGTCTGTGTCGTCCACATAGACGATAGCTGCGAGAAGGACTACTCGCTGGGTCCGGGACATCTTGGCAGACATTCCGTGTCCGAGGGTCTTGTAGGAGTTGACAGCAAGGGTGACCACACCTCTCATGCCCATCGGGGCAGCGCCACTGCCCTGGCCAAGGCCCATGAGTAGTTCCAGAGGGGTGCCTTCAAATGACGGTTTGTCTGCAACACCGAAGCCTGACTTGACGAAGTATTGCATCATCTGCATGGTTTTGAGCATCAGGTCCGTAGATTTCTGCGAGACGCCATGGGCTCTGGCAGCGACACCAGCGATGGAGCTTTGTGCTCTGTCGAAACATTGGTCCATATCAACGCTGGTGATGGAGAGAGAGTTGTGGAGTATTCTTGAATTGTCGCAGATTAGGTTCTTAACCAGGGAGGCTTCTTCACATGTGGTGCGAGACTTGGCAAATTGCTCTGCGGGGACCAGGCCGTGTTTCCGACAGTGCTGTTCGAGCCGGTGTGCAAAGATAAGCTTGTTAAGCCAGTTGAAATCGGCTTCAAGCAGGCAAATTGCGCGGAGTTTGTCGATCAGACGGACTCCAAAGACTTTTTCAAGAAGCACCGTAATCGACTGCCTCCATCTGTCAGGGGCCACTCCAATCTCTCGGATAGTGTTTAGGCTCGTGGCATGAAGTTGGGAGATGATGTTGTCACTTGCTCCTGCCTTGTAGTGTCCGAAGTGTAGTCTTGATTTCGATGACTCCGTGGCTTCACGTGCAGTCGACCACCACTTTTGAAAGTCCTGGCGGTGAACCCAGTCCTTGATGCGGTCTTCGCCAAGAGTAGAGAATAGCACTGCCGCTTCAGTTAGGAGGAGGCGAGTCCAGGGATCTGTCCCAGGTGGAAACTCATAGGTGCCTGCGAGGATGGCCTTAACTGCCTCGCCATCCCCTGTAAAACCTATGTCCGAGAGTAGTTTGTTGTGGGACATGATTGGAGCAGAGTAGGCGAGCTTGTATCTCTCGCTGATGGTTTGGCCTGCAACCTGTTCAATATCTTCTTTCGTGGCGAAGAGATCGATCGAGCCGTCTGCGGCTCTGCGTTCCACGGAGAAGACTGCGCCACCGCCCTTCTTTTTGCTGGTCGTGGCTTTCATGTTACTGAATCGGCTGCGCTGATGCTCCTTGTGTAGCATATTTGCGATGCCTTTCGCTTTGCGGGTCAATCCTTGTGCTTCGGCATTGGCCTTGATCTTCAGGAGGTGCTGGTTCCGAAGTTCTGGGGCTATCTGAGCTATCTTGTCGCGTTGTTCTTTGATGGCAGCAATTTGGGCTTCGATCTCGAGGAGTGTATACTCGGAGGGTTGTTTGATAGGGAAGGAGGGATATGAGGCGGAGAGTGTTCTGCATCGGCGATAGAGGTTTCTTGGATCTTTAAGTGGCCGTTGTTTGTGCTTCTTCATCCACTCAAACAGTTTGAGTCGGTCATCCCACATTGATATTTTGGGGCTTGAGGGGATAGGACCCATGTGCTTGGTTTTGCAGCCGTTCTCAGCGCAGAACATGAACTCATTTTTTTGTCGGTCGAGAGAATTGATGGCTGTCTGCTTCTGATCATCAGTGAGGGACTTGTGATTGACTCTAAGGGCTTCGTACTTCTCTGTGAGTCTGTGGCGGATGATATTCCGTCGGAAGGACCTGCAGTAGGCTTTCCTACTCTTGAAACTGCTGGCCTGAAGTTTCCTGCCTGGGAGCCGGATAAGCTTTTTAAATTCGTGACCGACCAGGGTGGAGAGATCGACATCTAGAACGAAGAGACGATGGTCCCCGATTCCAAACTTGTGTCCTGACTGGAAAACGTGGCTACAGGCGAGTCCGGAGGTGGCGAAGATGCCGGTGATCGGAAGGCTGCCAGAGAAATGACTGTTAGGACTCTTCTTTCCAAGGATCTCTCTGCAGACCTCTCGCATATTGATGTCGTCTGCATTGAGGGCTTTTGCCAGGATGCCATCGTACACGTCACTGTTGGCGTCGACAAAAAGGAGGACATTTTCACCAGCAGCTTTCCATTGCTTGATTTGTAGTGATAGATGTTCGACAAGGATGGTTCGGGGGCATCGATTGTCACCGATGCTGCGGAAGTACCGTCGATGTTGGTTGTAGACCGTCCTTCTTCGTTGCTTCTCACTCCATTGGGCGGCTTTGGAGTTGCATGGGAG
>JBIPMC010000303.1:0-2906 GCA_044369345.1 Terrimicrobiaceae bacterium | reverse complement strand
GTGGAACTTTTCACTACCATGCTGGCTCGGGAATTGGGATTGAACGCGCCTGAACCGGTGCTGGTGGAGGTTCCGCCGGGGTTTGAGAAACGCGTTTTCGATCATGCCAGGCATCGAGAACTCTTGGCGAAAAGCGCGGGCTTGAATTTCGGCACGCTGGCGATGGGTGGGGATTGGAAGACTTGGCCGGTGCAAATGTCGATCCGGGCTTTCCCAAGCGATATGGTCGAGCGCATTTTGCTCTTCGATGCGATCGCGCAGCATACAGATCGAGCCAGTGATAATCCCAATATGCTATGGCGTGGCCACGAAATTGTGGTGCTGGATCATGAGAAATGTTTCGGCTACTTGGCGCTGCCGAGTGGCTCCCGGCACGGATGGCGCGAGTTTTTCCAGCGGGATGGGATGCGAACCCATTGTCTCAGACATCATAGCAAAGCGCTTTTGAGCGGAACCTTTGGTGATGCCATGCACGAATCCCTGCTTGGACTTTCATTTGAGAATCGTTTTGCCGAATTGGCTCGGGAGGCTACGGGAGCATTTCCCGAGAGTGGAATGGAAATTCAACGCATCCGAGAGTATCTTGACGCACTGACGAACAATTTCAGAGACTTCCTCGGATACTTGAAACACGCCCTCGACCAATGAGCGACCAACCTTACAGCTATGCTTTCTTGCGCTACCGGCAAAATCCCGAGGCTGGGGAATTTGCAAACATAGGCGTTGCGCTTTGGGCTCCAGAATCGCGATTTCTTGGCTTTCAAGGGAGTCGGCGCTTCAGCAGGTTGACCCATTTTTTTGGTGATCTGGATAGGGATGGATACCGCTTGCTGGTGTCCCATGTTGAGCGACGGTTCGATCTTTTGAACGAGCGCCTGCAAGCCGACGCTCTGGGCATCGAGCCCGTGCCGGAGAGCATTCGCGAACTGGCTCTGCAAGTGGTGCCGGAAGATGAGGGGTCGGTTTTCTGGAGTTCCACCCGCGGGGGTGTCTGTGAGAATCCGAATGCGGAATTGGCGGGTATCTATTCCGAATTCATCGGGCGCTTCAACGATCCCTTGGAGCATTCCCGCCGCGATGACGAGCAGGTTTTCCGCGAAACCTTTCGACCAGTCTTTGCGGATACGGCCATCGCCCCACTCATTACCGAACACCGAATCGAAGCCCCATTGCTCAGTCATGTATTCAAGACTGCGTGGAAAAATGGAATCTGGCATGTGTATGAGACTCTTTCCTTCGATCTCCTGAAATCCGAGGACATCGAAGCCAAGGCCAGCAAGTGGCTCGGTCGTAGTATCAACCTCAAAAAAAGCCCGGAAAATCCCCGTCTTCATTTTCTATTGGGCAAGCCCTCGCTGGAACGAAATCGCTCTGCCTATGGCAAGGCCAAGGACATACTTGCCGGAGGCGAAGTCGGCCTCATCGAAGAAGATGCGGTGGTGGATTTTCAAAACGCCCTCCGCAGCGAAGTCCGCAGGCTTGGTTGAAATCATGTAACAAGGCTCTGCATGAAGCCTTGTGGAAACTGTGTGCAGAAGCTGCAGGGCAGACAACATACCAGTTTTATTTTAACATCTATGGGAGTTCGCGCCCATTCTTGTTAAAAAAATTCACCGTGTCTTTGTTCTGTCGCCATGAATACATCAGTTGAACCAAATCGGGTTGTGAGTGTATTTTTCGACCGAACCATGAAAGGCAAACTATGAAACTGCACATCGATAAAGAAGCCGATGCGCTCTATCTCCGGCTGGATGACTCCAAAATCATCGAATCCGAAGAAGTCTCCCCCGGCGTGGTGCTGGACTTCAACGAGCACAACCAAGTGGTCGGTATTGAGATGCTTCACCTTTCGCGCCGTTCGCCGCAGCTCGATTTTAAGGAGCTGCAATACCAGACTGCCTGACGCCAGAGCCAGTCAGGGACCCGCTACTTTCCTCGAAGCCCTCATCGACGCCAGTTTCAGTTGTTTGGCTTTTAGTCGGCAAGGGAGCCAAGCGCCCGGCAAAGACTTCTCGATTTCACACATCGAGATCCGGAGTAGGTGGTCCCTTAAGCTTTCGCTCGAGCAATCGGCGATGTTTGGTGATGCGGCCGTTCACTCGTTTACGCCAGAGGCGAAAACTCGAAGGCTTCAACTCACGGCGCATGACGGCTATGACTTCCCGCTCCACGAAGCCAGTGCGCTTCTCGATTTCCTCAAAGCTCGTTCTGTCCTCCCAAGCCAACCGCACGATCCGAGAAATCTGCTCGGGCAAAAGTGTGGGCTTCATGTGAAAAGAGTGCCGAAGGATTGGTGTGGTTTTTGCGATTCGGGACTCGCCACCTGCGGCGTGTTTTTCAGGCGACTGCCGAAAAACTCTCCCGCTCGCGATTACCGGTATCGCGGACACCCTCTGAGCGGCGCGCAACTTCGCGGAACTTCGCCGCCATTTGCTCGCCGATGCGACGGACATTTTCGGAACGGTTTTCCTCCGATTCGCGCCGAACTTCCTGCTTGGTGATTTGCCGGATGTCGGGAGAAATTCGGTTTTCTTCGCGGGGAGCGGCGGCGGCTTGCTGAACGGCCCGCTTGGTTTGAACCTGCGCCGCAGCGGCTTGCTCGGAGGAACGCCGGACTTCGGCAGCCGTCGAACTCGCGCGGGAACGCTCCATGGCGGCCATGGCTTGGGCTGCAGCAGAACTGGCGTTGGAAATCGTCATCGCAAAGTGAGGGATAGAAAAAAGGTCCAAGAAAACCTCCCTCCCGGCAACCCCAAAAAAACCTCCGTGCCTCCGCTCCGTGGATCGTTAATACTCCGCTGCTCCGTGAAACCCGCACCCACATCGCTTCGCGCATCCAAAGCCGCTGGCCGGCGCCTCGCCTGGCTGACCGCCTACGACTACCCGACCGCGCGTTTGCTCGATGG
>JBIPMC010000302.1:0-2909 GCA_044369345.1 Terrimicrobiaceae bacterium | reverse complement strand
CTGATCTCGGTGGAGGTTTGGTTGGCGAGGATTTGGCGGCGGAGCCAGTCCATCCACTCGTCCCAATCCCGGAGGGCGGCGTCGATTTCAGCGGTGAGGTCAGCGGGTTGGCGGGCGGCGGCGAACGAGTCGGCGATTTCGGCGAGGCCGCGGCGAAGGATTTCCTTAGCTCGGGCGATTGAGGCGTTGCCTTTTTCCAGAAAATCCGGCGGGAGGATCGGATGGAGACGGCCGAGGCAGAGAGAGAATTCCCATGCCATTTCCTGAATGGTGAGGATGAACTCCTCGAGTCGCCGGGCCTCCTCGGGAGGGCAGGTCGGGCCGCGCATGGCGGCGATGGCGAGGCGGGCCTTGGCGGGAAAAAGGGTGTGCTCGGTGCGCTGCCAGAGCGGAAGACTCCACATGCCGTCGCGGAGCGCCGCCTGCATGGACTCGAGATATTTTTTCACACCGAGGCGGAGGTTGTTTTGCGGAAGCGCGGGCCACATGAGGCGCTGGGCGAGGCAGGCGACGATGGGGCCGTTCACCATCCCGAAAAATATTCCGACGATCGCCTCGAACGATACGGGCTCCTGGGCGTTCAGCGACACGACGCAGGCGAGCACCATGAAGGAATAGTTGAGGGGGACCGTGATGCCGCCGGCGCGGTGGAACCAATACCCGAATAAAAACGCCCAGGTGACCATGACGGTGTTTTGCACGGCGTAGCTCGCGAGCAGGGGTGTGGAGACCAGCATGGCCAATGAGGCGAGGGCCATTACAGACGACATTACAATCAACTGCCGGACCGCCGGTCGGTCGCCCGATTCGTTGGGGCTGATGGCATTCAGCGCGGTGAATGTGCAAATGCAGAGCATCATCATCCCGCCGCCCGGAGGGTTGAGCCAGTTCTCCAAAATCAAGCCGGCGACCACGGCGGCGCCGGCCCGGATGCCGCGCTGAATCCAGGGCACAGAGGGCCAGGCGGGCGCGAGCGCGAGGCGCTCCGAGAGCGGGTAGGTTTCGGCAGGGGAGTTGTTGAGGGTGTCGAACTCTTTGAGGAGATCGGACAGCTCGCGGAGCAGGAGCAGATGGGCGGACATCACGCCGGACTCAAAGGGTGCGAGCTTTTGAATCTCCGGGTCGGCGCGGAACTCGAGAACCAACGAGTCGAGGGCAGTCCAGATATCGGCGAGGCGGGAATTCCACTCGGCGGGCAGGGGCTTGCCATCCTCCAGCGCGAGAAACCCCTCGCGAAGCAAGCGGCCGATCTCCTCGACATGACCCTCGAGGCGGCTCCGGATCGGCTCCTGCGCTGGCTCGTGGCGGGCAAAGGAGCGGATGAGTGCCGCCGCACGGGCGATGAGGTCCACTTTTTGCGCGTGGCGGCCGATATTTTGCCGGAAGGATTTGCTCTCCATGGCGCCGAATCGCATGAGCACGCGCATCTGCGTGGACTTGCTCGGGAAGTCGCGCAAGACCTCGGCGACGCCGGTTTTTTCCTCGGAGAAATGCCGGATGCCAAGCGTCACGGCATCGGCCAGTTCGGCAAGCACGCTGCGGATCAATCCGGCGAATGCATCATTTGCGAAGCGCGGGAAAACGAGCACCTGCACGACCATGCTCACGATCACGCCGAGTCCCACCTCCTCCACGCGCAAGAGGGCGTAGCGCGAAGCGGTCGAGGGGTCGTTGAGGCTGTTCGAGGCCACGACCACATAGGTCATGCCGACTAGGAAAAACGCATACGGCGCGCGGGATTGGCCGAACATCGCGACGGAGAAGGCCACGACCACGAAGGTGAGCGGCAGGTAGAGGAAGGGGGCTTGTTGGAGCGAGGAGGTCGCGAGATATCCGAGCACGCCGCCGACGATTGTGCCGATCACGCGGAAGGCGGCCTTTTCCTGCACCGCGCCAACGAAGCGCGCCATCGAGAGCATCAGAACGGTGAAGACCGCCCAGCCCGGATTATCGAGCCGCAGGACGAGCGCAAAAAACAACGCAACAACGACCGAAACCGCCATTTGAATGCCCTGAGCCACACCTTCGCGGTCCACGGCTTCCAGCTGGCGGGCCAATCCCAATCGCCGCAAGGTCGCTTCCACGCCGGCAGGCTAGTGAAGGCCCGGGCTTGCGTCCACGGCAAAGGCATGAAAGAAAATCCCACCCGTGCCCGTCTTTTTACAAAACGCCGAGATCGCCTTGGGCGAATTCCTCCTTCCTTGGGGGATGGTTGTTAGTGCCCTCGGGTTTCTCGCTGCGTGGCTGGTGACCGCTGTCCTCGAGCGTTTCGGACTCACGCGGTTTTTCTGGAACCTGCCTCTATTTTTCGTTGCCCTTTCCGTGCTGCTCGGCTCGGTGCTCGGCCTGGTCCTCGCCCCATGAAGCCTGCCGGAACCGCTTATGTCCTCACGGGAGTCGTCATCGTCCTCGCGGCAGTGGCCGCGCTGGGGATGTATCAACGCTACACCACGAAACCCTGGACGCGCGATGGCCAGGTGCGCGCGAACATTGTGGGCATCGCAAGCCGCGTGGAGGGACCCATCATCCAGATTCCAATCCGCGACAACCAACCGGTGAAAAAAGGCGACCTGCTTTTCGAGGTCGATCCCTCGACCTACAAAGCCACCCTCGATCAATGCACCGCGAAGCTCCAGCAATCCCAAGCCGCCGAAATCCAGGCCCAGCAGGAACTCCAGCGCCAAACAGTGCTCTACCAATCGAAGGTCAACGACCTCCGTGACCTGCAGAACTCGCAGGACTCCCTTGCCGCCGCCATGGCAGATGTCGCCGCCGCGGCCGCTGCGCTCGAATACGCCAGGCTGAATCTCAGCTACACGAAAATCTTCGCCCCGGTCGATGGCTACCTCACGAACATGAACACCTCGCCCGGCACCTATGTCTACGCCGGCCAGCAACTCCTCGCCCTC
>JBIPMC010000299.1:0-2912 GCA_044369345.1 Terrimicrobiaceae bacterium | reverse complement strand
CCGAACCTCTTCGCTCACCCGCCCCGCTGGCCGCATCCGCGCTGGTTTCTCCACTGGTCGGGGAAGTGACGCGACACGACATGCCAGCCAGCATCCGCGCGGGATTTTTGCCGGGTGAACTCGCGCCAAGACTCGCGCTCGATCCAAAGCTCTGGACGATTCGCGAAGCCTCGACATTCATGGGTTCGCTCCGTTTTACCGCTAGCAGAAGCCGCTCATGAAAAATCCGCTGAACATCGCGGGCGGCGGTCTCGCGGGCCTTTCGCTCGCCATCGCCCTGCGAGAACACGGCGTGGATGTGACTTTACATGAAGCGGGCAACTACCCCCGCCACAGAGTCTGCGGCGAGTTCATCAGCGGGGTCGGCGAAGGCACTCTATCAACGCTCGGCATCGCCGAAACGCTTCAGAGCGCCACGCCTCTCCTCTCTGCCGCTTGGAATGACGCTCGCGGCCGTGTTTGCGAAATGCAGGTCGCCGGCCGAGGGATTTCGCGCTGGCGATTGGATGACTCGCTCCAACATCTCTTCACCCAACAGGGAGGAAAACTCGTTACAAACTCACGGGTCGAACCCGGGCCAGGAACCATCTGGGCTGCCGGCCGACCACGCCGACCGGGGCCATGGATCGGCCTGAAATGCCATGCCGAGGGTTTGACGCTTTCTCACGATCTGGAAATGCACCTCGGCTCGAACGGCTATCTCGGCCTCGCAAAAATCGAGGACGGCAAGGTGAACATTTGCGGGTTGTTTCGAAAAACCATCCCCGCCGGAGCGAAGGGCCGGGGCCTTCTCACGGCCATGCTCCGTAGCAGCGGCTTGCTAGAACTCGCCGACAGGCTCGACGCTGCGACGCTCGACGCCACGACTTTCTGCGGTGTGGCGGGATTCCAAACCGGTTGCCAACCCTCGCAGGGATTTTCCATCGGCGACGCGACGCACATGATCCCGCCATTCACGGGAAACGGAATGTCAATGGCTTTCGAGTCCGCCGAGACGGCATTGCCTCACGCCTTGGCCTATGCGCGCGGTGAGCGTTCGTGGAATGCGGCCGCATCAGCCTGCGCCTCGGACCTCAGCAGGCGCTTCCGCCGCCGAATGCTCGCCAGCGCCGGAATCCACGCCATTCTCACTTCACCGCTGTCATCCCGCGCCGCAACCGCCCTGGCTAGAACCCGCCTGCTCCCGCTCCAACCCATCCTCCACCTCGTCCGCTAATGTATCTCCAATCGATTGCCACGGCATTCCCGCCCCATAGCTTCACTCAGCGCGAATGCCTGCAAGTCCTCTCGGACTCCGGTGGAATGGCCCCCCTTCGTCAACGCTCGCGCGACCTTCTGGGCAAAATCCTCACCGGCGATTCGGGCATCGCGACCCGCCAATTCTGCAGCCCTGACTTGTCGAAACTCTTTCACGCCGGCGCCGGCGAACTTCACCAGCATTTCGAAACTCATGCCCCCCGCCTCGCTTCGGAGGCGCTTTTGAAAGCCTGCGAGCGCGCCGCCACCAAGCCCTCCGCCATCGATGCGCTTCTCGTCTGCACCTGCACCGGCTACCTCTGCCCCGGCTTGAGCAGTTACATTTCGGAACGCCTCGGCTTGCGGCCCAACGCCTTTTTGCAAGACCTCCTCGGCCTCGGATGCGGGGCAGGGCTTCCGCTCCTCGAAACCGCGCGCGGCGTTCTCTCCGCAAACCCCGAAGCCACCGTCGCCACCATCGCCGTCGAGATTTCCTCAGCGGCTTTTTATTTAAATGACGACCCCGGCGTGCTCATCAGTCTCTGCCTCTTCGGGGACGGTGCTGCAGCCGCCCTCTGGCGCCAAAACCCCGTCGGCGATCAATTTCGATTCCATGGATTTCGAACCCTCCACCAACCCCAGCACCGCGAAAAAATCCGTTTCGTGAACGCCGACGGACGCCTCAAAAACCAACTCGACCGCGAAGTCCCCGAACTCGCCGCGCTGGCCGTGTTGGAGCTCTTTCAAAATAAATCCGCCGCGCCGGACCGCCTCGTTGCCCATACCGGCGGGCGCGATGTGATCCTCGCCATCGAAGACCGCCTCCCTGGCCACCCACTCGACGAAACCCGCGCCGTCCTGCGCGATCACGGAAACATCAGCAGTCCGAGCGTCCTGGCCGCCCTAGAGAGATCCATCGCCACCCACCCCGAGGCCCGCCAAATCTGGCTCACCGCCTTCGGAGCCGGTTTCTCAGCCCATGCCGGCGAACTCACCCGTGACTGCCCATTATCTTAGCGCATTCTAAAACTGGAGAGCGATGCTCCGTCAGCGCCCAACAATCCGCTTCCGAAGAGCCCGTTCATGCCTTGCGGCGTGAAGCAATGCTAGCAGCCTGTCGGAGTTAAAAATCTGAAGCTCCGAAATTCGGATTTCTCATTTTCTAAAAACTGAGACTTTTGATTTTTGCAGGGTCTACATTCTGTCATCGGAGCTTCATCTTTATCAAAGGGGCTGGTTTGAGCCTCCATCATGCCGCGCGGAGATTGGCTCCAACGATGTGGAGGCGTTTGAGGTTGTAGGCCAAACACGGCGGCGCAATTTTTCTTCTGTAAAAGTGAGCGGTTAATTTTGGAGTAGGTCAGCAGGGTTCATGTTGAGGTAGGATTTGCCGTTGAGCCACTCCTCGTTGATTTCGCAAAGGAGATCGGAGGTGAGACGGAGAAGGGAGGCTTCGTTTGGGAAGAGGGAAGCGGCGCTGGTGGGGGATCGGGAGAGAGAAGGCGGCGTAGCCCCCGGGATTGAAGAGAGGCCAGGAAGTTGCGCCAGTGAACCACGGCCTCGCTGAGGGCGGCGCTGACACCGAGAACGGTGCGTTTCCCATCGGGGCCGATCCCGATGGCGATGAGGACGGCGCAGTCCAGGAGTTGGGCGCCCTGTCGGACTTTTTCGTATCT